>JANQFM010000640.1 GCA_028277865.1 Acidobacteriota bacterium | reverse complement strand
GAGATCGTCGATGATTTGAGCAGCCCTTACGCCATGTCGCGGCTGCTGCAAGGGGACGTGGGTTCGGGCAAGACCATCGTGGCTTTGCAGGCCATGGTGGTGGTGATGGAAAACGGCTGCCAGGCGGCCTTGATGGCACCTACCGAGATCCTGGCCGAACAGCATGCCAAGGGGATCCGCCGACTGTTGGAGGGCACCCCGTTCAGCAGCGTCTTCCTGAGCAGTTCGGTGAAGGGAAAGGCCAGGCGGGAAGCTCTTGAGCAGATCCGTTCAGGGGAAGCCCAACTGGTCATCGGCACCCACGCCCTGATCCAGAAAAAAGTCGAGTTTGCCCAACTCGGAATGATCGTGGTCGACGAGCAGCACCGCTTTGGGGTGGTGCAGCGATCCGAGCTGATGCAAAAAAGCCATCAGCCCGACGTGCTGGTCATGACGGCCACTCCCATCCCCCGCAGCCTGGCGCTGACCCTTTACGGAGACCTGGACCTGTCGGTCTTGGACGAGATGCCTCCGGGCCGCCAGCCGATCCGGACCCTGCTGCGCACCGAAAAAGGCCGCCGCCAGGTCTATGAGGCACTGCACCGCCAGCTCGATCAGGGACGGCAGATCTACGTCGTCTATCCGCTCATCGAGGAATCGGAAAAGATGGATCTCAAGGCGGCCACCGAAATGGCCGAGCACCTTTCCCAGGACATCTTTCCGCAATTCGAAGTGGGTTTGATGCACGGCAGGCTCAAGGCTGCCGAAAAAGAGGATCTCATGACCCGTTTCGCGTCCGGAGAGATTCAGGTCCTGGTCTCGACCACGGTGATCGAAGTGGGCATCGACGTCCCCAACGCCACCGTCATGGTCATCGAGCACGCAGAGCGCTTCGGCCTTTCACAGCTTCACCAGCTGCGGGGGCGCATCGGGCGCGGTGCCCACGCCAGCTTCTGCATCCTGATGGTATCGGGCAATGTGACCGAAGATTCCTTCCAGCGCCTGCAAATCATGCGCAACTCCAATGACGGCTTCAAGATCGCCGAAAAGGACCTGGAGATCCGAGGGCCGGGAGAGTTCGTGGGAACCCGCCAGTCGGGGATCCCCGAATTCCACTTCGGAAATATCGTGCGCGACCGCGTGTGGCTCGAAAAAGCCCGAACAGATGCCCAGGCGATGCTTCAGGAATATGTGAGCCGACGCCAAGGGGATACGGGGCGTTTGCTGGAGGAACTGAGCCAGGCCTGGGAGAAGCGCTATGGGCTGTTTCAGGTGGGATAGGGAATGGAAGCCCGCAGCCTTCCCCTGTTCTGCTAGACTTCAGCCATGCCAGTTGTCTACCTGACGCGCCGGGCCGTTTTCTCGGCTTCTCACCGGCTGCACAGCAACCAGCTCAGTGAGGACGAAAACCGTCAGCTCTTCGGCAAGTGCAACCATCCCCGCGGCCACGGGCACAACTACGCCATCGAGGTCACCGTGCGAGGCGGGATCGATCCCCGCACGGGGATTGTGATGAACTTGACGGAATTGAAGGCCGCCATCGAAGAAACGGTCATGCGGAGCATGGACCATCGCAACCTCAACTTGGATGTTCCACAGTTCCAAGATCTCAACCCCACGGCTGAAAACATCGCCGTCGTCTGCTGGCAGATGCTCGAAGATCACCTGCCCGAAGGCTTGCTGCACGAAGTGGTGATCCGGGAAACCGAAAACAACTTTGTGCGTTATCGAGGCGAGTAGGCCGAAGCTGCGCCTTCCGGCGGATTATCAGGCGGCACCCCTAAAGTCCCCCATCGCAAAGCCGATAAGGGACAGTACCAACATCACCTCCCTTTCCACAGGAGTCGGGCGGTGAAAGCAGCGTGCCCCTGCTTTCACCGCCTCTGCCCATTTCCGGTCCGCAGAAGCAGATTTCGCGCAAAGACGCAGAGTCGCAAAGATCCAACAAGAATCCGAAGAATTTCTTTTCTTTTCTTAACTTTGCATCCTTTGCGGCTTGGCGCGAAACTCTCGTCCCGTTTCACCAGCGCAGCAGCAGCAGCTCCGAGCTGAATCCCGGGCCGAAGGCGGCGCAAAGGCCGTACTCGCCTGCACCGGGGCGAGCCAGGCGACAGTAGCGTTCCAGGATGAAGAGCAGGGTGGGGCTGGACATGTTTCCGTAGTTTTCCAGGACGTATCGGCTGTGTTCCAGGCGCTGAGGGTCCAAACCCAGAGTCTTTTGAAAGGATTCCAGCACCTTGGCGCCGCCCGGGTGAACCAGGAAGTGGTCCACATCGCTCATCTGCAATCCTTGGGATGCCAGGAATTGCTCGACATTGGCACGGATCTTCTGACGGATCAGCCGGGGGATCTGGCGGGAAAAGACGACTCCCAAACCGGTTTCGCCGAAGTCCCATCCCATGATCTCCAGCGTATCCGGCCAGATGGTGCTGAGGGTGGAGACGATTCGGGGGCCTTCACTTTCAGTGGCCCGATTGTCGATCAGGACTGCCGCAGCCCCGTCCGAGAAAAGCGAGGAGGCCACCAGATTGCTCTTGCTGAAATCGCGGAATTGGAAGGTGAGCGAGGAGAGTTCGACTGCCACCATCAGCAGCCGATGGCCGTTCGCCCCCTGGGACAGGTCGCCCAGGCGCGACAGTCCGGCAGCTCCTCCGGCGCAGCCCAGGCCAAAGATGGGAGTCCGCTTGGTGTGCGCTTCAAAGCCCATCCGGTTGACCAAGTGGGCATCGATGCTGGGAGTGGACATCCCGCTTGTGGAAACGAAAAGAAGGTGGTCGATGTCCTGCGGCTTCAGCCCGGCGTTGTCCAGGCAGTCCGAAATGGCCTTTTGGCTCAGCCGGATGGCCCAGCGGATGTACTCCCGGTTGGTTTCCGAAAAGGAGTGCTCGCTGGCATACCACTGCAACGGGACACACAGGTGACGTTTATGGACACAGACATTGTTGAAGACTGAAATGAGCCGACGGGTCTCGCTCAGCCCTTTGTCGAAGTGACGCAGGGCAGCGTCCCGGATCTCCTGCTGGGCCAGCGCGTAAGGCGGCACAGCCGTCCCGATTGCAGCAATCCTTGGCATATTTCTTCTAGGCCGGTCGACAAGCCATGCAATGCACCGACTCAGTTGGAAGCGCTGAGTTGCGAACGGCGGACTGCCAACTGCCAACTATGAACTATTTCTCCGGCGCTCCCAGGAACATCTGCGAGCCTTTGAGGGCGATCTCGGAAATGCGTTCGGCATGTTCGACCTGCCGGTAGAGGTCTTCGTCCTTCTTTTCGATGGCGAGTTGCTTGATGGGCGCCAGCCGGGGTATGTACTCTTGAACCTTGCCGTTGAGCTTCTTCAGGGCCTTGCGCAGCTCTTTGTCAGGAGTCCGCTTGTACTTGTCATCCACGTTGACGGTAATCCCGTCGATGGCCCGCTGATAGCCGTAGACCAGGTCCGCATAGGTAAAAAACTCCAGAGGGTTGGGCTGCTCGACCCCCGATTGCTGGGTGTCTTTCTTCTTCTTTTTTTTCTTTTTCTTCTTCTTTCTGGAAGCTTTTTCATCCTCTGGCGAGGAGGCAACCGGCTGGTATTCCTGCCCCGTCATGCGCAGATGGATTTCGTTGAGGCGGCTCTCTGCGATCTTCAAAAAAATGTCCACCCGCCTCTTCAGGCCCTGGTAGTTTCTCAGCTCGACCAGCTCTTCTTCGGTAAACTCCTGATGGCGCGTCTTATAGCGGCGCTGTGAGGGGCTGGAAGAGGGCAGCAGCGAATTCGAGAGGGAGAGCCCAAAACCCCCGGAGGCTCCTGGAGGCTGATCTTGCCTATCCACCGGCTGCCCGAAGATCCCCTCCAGCATTTGATCGCGCAGTTTGTCGAGGTCTTGGGCCGATTGGTCAAAGTGCTGCTGCATATCCAGCGAAAAGGAATACTTGGCTTGGCGGATCAGATCGACCAGCTTGCGCAATCCGATCTCCAGCTTCTTCACCTGCTTGGAACGCCAGTCTTTGGGGAAGCTCTCACGCGTCGGTTCGTTCAGGATGTGGCGGGACAGGCAGGAGATGGATTTCAGGGTTCGACGCAGCGCCTCCTGCTCGCGGCTGCGGACCTGCTTTTCGACCAAATCAGAGTAGCGGTCCAGGGCTCTGCGAAACTGGCCAATGCGATCCCTGTAGCGTGGTTTGGCCTGGTACTTCTGGTATTCCTCAGCAGAGAGCAAGGCCTGCAACTCCTGAGCTGGCTGGCCGTCCGGACCCAGGCATTCTCCGCCGCTGGAAAGGCCGACCAACAAGAGGGTCGATGCCAGAAAAAGACTCATGCGTCTCGTCTCCGCCCCTTTGAACGCCACTCGGCGCACCGAGTATTTGTCCAGTTGAATTCAGGCCAATGA
>JANQFM010000793.1 GCA_028277865.1 Acidobacteriota bacterium | reverse complement strand
CCATCTGCCACTCGGCGGTCGAGGAGCATCCGATGGTACCCACCTTGCCGTTGGACCAGGGCTGCTGGGAGATCCAGGTCAAGGCGTCGTAGCCGTCGGTCTTGGGAGGGCCCAGGATGTCCCACTCGCCTTCCGAGAAATAGCGGCCCCGCTCGTTCTGGACGATGTAGGCGTAGCCGCGCTCCACCGCTGTGATGGCCGCCCGCAGCTGGCGAGTGCTGACCTTGCCGTCGCGGTAGGTGTTGAAGTTGTAGGGCGTCCTGACAAAGATGGTCGGAAAGGGACCCTCTCCCTTGGGACGGTAAATGTCAGTGGCCAGCCTCACCCCGTCACGCATGGGGACCATGAGCTTCTGCTCCGTGACGGCAATCCGTTCCAGCGTCTGCAGCTCTTCCTGAGCAAAGGCCGACGCCCCAAAGCAAACCAGAACAAGCCAAACCGCTGCAATTCTCTTCATGCTGATAGTCCTCCCCGGAGCAGAAGCGGAAATCACGCAAAGACGCAAAGCCGCAAAGGGGGAGGAAAAGAAGCCGTGCCGGTCTTCCCTTCTTTCTTTGCGAACTTTGCGTCTTTGCGCGAAATCCCCCCTCCCTTGATTCAATGGCTGCCAAGAATCCTAACATGCAAGCCGCCCGTTCCACCATCCCCCTCTTCCGACTCCCTCCGCGCCTCTGCGCCTCTGCGTGAACCCCCATTTTCCTCTTGCCACGATAGTATCAAATCGATTATAGTAGTTCCGTTTTGACACTAACCAAGCGAGGCACCATGCAAAACGAAGCAGCTGCCCAAGACCTGCAATCCCTGCTGCCCTTGAAACCCCTGGTGTTCCAGATCCTGCTGGTTCTGCACGACGGGGAGAGGCACGGCTACTCGATCGTCAAGCAACTCGCCCAGGAGTCTTCAGGACGGCAAATCGCGCCGGGCAACCTCTATCGGACGCTCCGCACCATGATGGCCCAAGGGCTGATCGAAGAATCCGACAGCCGCCCCGACCCCCTGTTGGACGATGAGCGACGGCGTTATTTCTGCCTCACCTCACTGGGCCGACGCTTGGCCAGCGCCGAAGCGGCACGTTTGGAAGACCTGCTTTCCTCAGCTCGAAGGCGCAGTCTGCTGAGCGGCTCGGGGGGTGCTCGGTGAAGCGCAAGACTTCGATTTCTGAACAGATCTACCGGACACTGCTGGGCATTTATCCGCACAATTTCCGCCAAGAGTTCGGCGGCGACATGGCTCAGCTTTTCCGTGACCAGTGCCTGGAAAGGAAAGCCGGGCGAGGTTGGGCAGGCTTGGCGCGAGTCTGGGTGCAGGCTTTGTTCGACTTGGCCTTGCAGGCGCCCCTGGAGCATTTTCAGGCTCCCAACGGCAAGAACCTTCGACAACCCAAGCGATCCTCGGGAGACAGCATGATCAGCAAAATATCGCAGGATATTCGATACGCTTTCCGGACCCTGGCCCGCAGCCCGGCCTTTACCCTGGTGGCGACCCTTTCGCTGGCCTTGGGGATCGGCGCCAACAGCGCCATCTTCAGCGTAGTCAACGGAGTCCTGCTGGATCCCCTTCCCTTTTCCGAGCCCGACCGACTGGCCTTGGTCTTCAGCGCCTTTCCAGACCAGGATGCCTCGCACCGCAGTGTCTCTCCACTGGACCTGAAGGACTGGAAGGAGCAAAACCAGGCTTTCGAGAGCATGGGAGGCTTCCCCAGCGTCGACAGCTCGGGTCAGGTGCTCACCGGCGAGGGCGAACCGCAGGAGCTGGCGACCTGCTACGTGACGGAAGGTTTTTTCGAGACCCTGGGAGTGACTCCGGTCCGCGGGCGTTTCCTCCTGCCTGAAGATCATGTCCAAGGCCGCAACCGCAGCGTGGTGCTCAGCTACTCCTTCTGGCAAAACCAATTCGGAGGCGATCCGGCGGTGGTGGGGCGCAGCCTGAGGCTGGGCGGAGAGCCTTTCGAGGTGACGGGAATCATGCCGCGCCGCTTTGAGTTCCCCAACGCGGAAACGGACATCTGGGTGCCCGAATCCATCATCCCTGAGAGCGGAATCCCCCGCAGGCGCTACATCCGATGGCTTTACGTCGTCGCCCGCCTCAAGCCGGGCGTGACCTTCGAGCAGGCCAACCAGGATATGCTGCGCGTGACGGGAAGCCTGGCCAGGCAGTATCCGGCGGACAACGAGGGCCTGACGGCCGCCAACATCGAGCCGATGCACGACATTCTGGTGCGCAACAGGCGTACTACTTTGGTGGTCCTCTTCATCACGGTCGGATTCGTGCTGCTCATCGCCTGCGCCAACGTGGCCAACCTGGCCCTTTCCCGATCGGATAAGAAACTGCGCGAAATCGCCGTTCGTTCCGCTTTGGGCGCCGGACGCAGGCGCATCGTTTCACAGCTGCTGACCGAGAGCCTTGTGCTGGGAGTGCTGGGCGGCATCGGGGGTCTGCTTTTGGGGCTGGCCGGGGTGCGCCTGCTGGCCGACCTGAATCCCTGGGACATCACCTCACTGGCCGAGATCGGCATCGATCTGAAGGTTCTTGGCTTCACTTTCCTCATCTCCATTTTGACCGGCGTCCTCTTCGGGCTGGCGCCGGCCCTGCGAAGCGCTTTCAGCGATATTCGGCAAGCCTTGCAGGAGATGGGACGCAGTGCCGGGCAGGCCGGCCCGGGCCTGCTCTACCGGCGTTTTCTTGTGGTGGTGCAGGTGGGGCTGGTCACGGTGGTGGCTGTGGCGGCAGGCTTGACCATCGGCAGCTACAGGCAGTTGCATCAGGTCGATCCCGGTTTCGACGCCCAAGACGTCATGACCATGCGCATCAACGCCCCCGGCTACAAGTACCAGGGCGATCAGACCAAGGACTACTATCAGCGCCTTATCGAAGCGGTGCAGGAAATGCCTCAGGTGGAGCAGGCCGGGATCGTCCGCCCTTTGCCTTTGGGGCCGCGCACATTCATGGGAGAGGGCTGGAGCTATCTCCCGGAGGGAGGGCAGGAGGAGGATCCCTCCAAGCTTCCTCAAGCGAATATCCGCTGGGTCAGCCCAGGGTACTTTCAGGCCATTGGGATCCCGATTCTGAGCGGGCGGGACTATGAGGAAGAAGAGATGGACGCGGTGGTGATCAATCAGTCCATGGCCGACCTTCACTGGCCAGGCCAGGATCCCACCGGGAGGCAGCTCAAGCTGCTCAACCAATGGAAAAGCGTCGTCGGTGTGGTCGGCAACGTCCGTCAAATGGGCTTTGAACGCGAGGGCCAGCCGACCATCTACGTCCACTACCAGCAAAACTGGCGACGCGGAATGACCTTGGTGGTACGTGGCTCTGCCCCGCCCCAGCCACTGCTGCAGGCCGTTCAGCAACGCATCTGGGAAATCGACCCCGATCAGCCCATCACCGAAGTCCTGTCCATGCAATCCATCCTCGATGACTCGTTTTCCCGCCCCCGCGCCACGGTGCTGCTGCTGGGCCTTTTCGCCGCCTTGGCGCTGCTGCTCTCGGCGGTGGGAATCTATGGGACGCTGTCCTACCTGGTGCAGCGCCGCACCCACGAAATCGGAGTCCGCATTTCGTTGGGCGCACGGCTGCCGGACATCCTGAAGCTGGTGGTGGGCCAGGGAATGATCCTGTCGCTGCTGGGGGTGGCTTTGGGACTGGCGGGGGCGGTTGCAGCGACCCGTTTCATGTCCAGCCTGCTCTTCGAGGTCAGCGCCACCGAGCCCTCTGTTTTTGCTGCGGTTGCCTTGGTGCTGCTTTCGGTGGCGGCGCTGGCAAGCTACCTGCCCGGTCGCCGCGCCTCAGCAATCGATCCGATACAAGCCTTGAGATATGAATAGACTTCCCGGTCCAGCGCACTGCAACTCTGGAACTTCGAGGAATCGTAGTCTAGCCTCAGAATAAGCGAGAAGAGAGCCAGAGCAGATCTCACGCAAAGGCGCAAGGCCGCAAAGGTCAGAAAAGAAAGGGCTTGCAGATCCTGCTCGGCAATGCTGACATGTAAGCAATCGGTTAACCCGTGGGAGGAATCGAATCGAATCGAGTAGCTTCTCCGGGCCGCCGCCGGGCTTGCCCGGCCGCAGCCCACGACTGGAAAGCTAGAACCGGTGGAGCCAAAGAATAGCGCATCCCCTCCCCTCCTTCGGGGCGGGATACCGCCCCGAAGGAGGGGAGGGGATGCGCAGAGACCGCGATGAGGTTGC
>JANQFM010000626.1 GCA_028277865.1 Acidobacteriota bacterium | reverse complement strand
GTCGCCTCGCCCTGGCAACTTTCACCGTATCGACGCCTTGCCCTACCTGGGTACAGGAAAGCTGGACCTCGCGCGGATCCAGGCGATGGCCCTCCAGTTGACCGGCTGAACAGACGAACTGAACTAGGATTTCTCACGGGTTCTCTTCTGCTTCTCGGCCCTGGAAGGGCGTTGGATATTAGCCGGTGGCCAGCCGCCTCGGGCGGCACAGCCACCGGAGAGCGCTGCGGCCCATTTCCCGGGGTTGGCTGTTTCAAGAGGTAGCTTCGGAAAGCGACGCCAGGGAGTCTTCGTTGAGTGCGCCCACCTTGACCTCGCGGACCTTGCCTTCCCGGTCGACGTGAATGGTCTGAGGGATGGCCTGGATCTTGAAGGCGCCGGCGAAGGCTTCAATGCTCTCGGGCAATACGACGCGGAAAGGCAATTGGTGCTCTTCGATGTAGGCCTGTGTCTCTTCTTGGGGGTGCAGGCTGACGCCCACCACGTTGTAGCGGCCCTGAACCGCCGTGTAGAGCTCCTTCCAATTGGCCTGGTTCTGCTTGCAGGCGGGGCATGTGGTGTTGAAGACAAAAAGCAGCGTCTCCATGTCGGAACCGGCAAAGGAAAGCGTCTGCTGATCTCCGCTCACTTCCTGAACAGGCACTTCGGCCACTTCTTCGCCGATTTCCAGTGCAGGCATCGGGGAAGGCGTCAAGAGCGCTTGCAGGTCTCTGTTCTGCTTGGCCAGGTAGAGCACCTGAATGGCCAACACGACCAGAAAAATGTGCAAAATGACCATGTACCAGTTGATTTTCTTGACCTTCATCTCATCTCCTCTTTCTCGCTCAAAGCCCAAAATTCTTTCAATTGTCAAAGTTTAATGCATTCCATCTGAAAGGTAAAGCTCAAAAGTTAATCTGGCCAGTCTGACAATCGGCAATCAGGAATAGCCCGGATTAGCGGCTCATGTCGGTGGTGCCTGTGACTGAATGGCGAGAGGGCCACCATAGGAGCTTGCCTCCGTGGGGCCATGTTTGGAAACCAGACATGGTGCCCCGCACACTGAACGCCACCACGCGGGCTCGCCCCCGTGGAGCGGTGTTTTAAGCGGCGGTCCTGGCATGGCAAGACACGGCCCCACCGAGGGATCTTGCCTGTGTGAAGGCAGTGCAAAGCGCCAAAGCCCAGACCTCTCAGCGCTCAATGCCAGCAGGAACTTTCAAGGAGGGCAAGTCCGCTTCTGAAAGAGCCTTCCGAAACGAACTATCAGCCTGCTCGAAGAGTTGGTTGGTCTTGGTCACCAACTCATCCAACTCGTTCTCCAGATCCTGCAGGAACTGAAGCTGCGGCTGGGTCGGTTCGCGAAATCCGCTCACCAGGTTGCGCAACAGGCTCTGCAGTTGATCGGTCAGCCGCGGCCCTTGGCTCCAAAAGGGCTTGCCCTCCGGACGGGTGAGGCGGTGAAGGATCTCTTGATGCTGCTTTTCGAAGGCTTCGAAGCTTTGCTTGAGGCGGCCTTCCCAGGCGATTTCTGATCTTCGGGCAGTTTCGCGGCGTTCCTTTAGCTGGGCAGAAAGGACATCCAGGCCTCGCAGGCAGCGGTTGGCGGTGCTGATCATCGCGGAGAGCTTGCTGCCCGCCTCGAACTGGGCTTGCAGGGCAGAGTCATCAATGGAAAGCAGGGGATCCAGGCCGACTTCGAGCGGCGTCTGCCAGTTCTTTTCGCCCACAGACAGGCGCACGGTGTAGGTGCCCGGCAAGACCTCGGGTCCTCCGCCGGGCCCGAAGAATTCGTTGGCCTCCTCTCCCCCTTCCTTGCGCGGCAAGGGGGGTTCTGTTCGAAGATCCCAGGCGACCCGGTTGAGCCCTTTTTCAGCCGGGGGGTCGCCGATGGCGCGGATCACCTTTCCTTGGGGATCGAGGATCTCCAGGCTCAATGAATCTTTGCCCTCTGCTTTCTCCTCGTCCACACCATTGGCCGGCCCTTCGGCCAAGTGATAGGTGATCAGGGCCCCATAGGGAGGGTTGGGCGCCTTGTGGACCTTGTCTCCCAGCCCGTATCGGGTGAAAAAGCCCGGAAATCGGAGCGCTTTTCGAACCGCAAAGAGGTGGGCCGGCTGAGAACTGTCGACTGCCGGCCAGTCCTGAACCGGCGTGGCGTCATCCAAGATCCACAGCGCCCGCCCATGGGTCCCGACGATGAGGTCGTTTTGGCTGGGGTGGACAATCAGGTCGTGAACGGCCACAGTGGGGAAGTTGCCCAGGTGCATCTGCTGCCAGTTGCCGCCCTGGTCATAGGAGGCGTAAAGGCCCAATTCGGTCCCCGCGTAGATCAGGTCCGGGTTGCGGGGATCTTCGCGCACCACCCAGACGTAGGCATCCCCCGGCAGCCCGCTCGTGATGCGGGACCAGCTTTGGCCGCTGTCCCGGCTGCGGAAGATGTGGGGCGCCGGATCGTCGAACATGTGACGGTCCAGCGCCACATAGACCAGGCTGGAGGAGGTCCGGGACGGCTCGATGTGCGAAACCGGCGAAAACTCCGGCGCACCCAGGCTGGCGGTCAGCTCGGTCCAGCTGCTGCCGGCATCCAGGGAAACATGCAGCCGCCCGTCATCGCTGCCGGCCCAGAGCTGCCCGGCCTGGGCCGGCGATTCGGCGAAGCTGATCAGGGTGCAGTGGTACTCAGCGGTGGTGTTCTCAAACCAAACCGGGCCGCCCGCCTCGCCCTGCTTTTCGGGATCGTCGGTGGTCAGGTCAGGGCTGATCTTCTGCCAGCTTTCGCCGAAGTCGCGGCTGCGGAAGACCACGTTGGCGGCGAAGTAGACGGTCAGTGGGTCGTGGGGCGACTGGATGATGGGGGAATTCCAGTTGAATCGGTACTCCAACTCGCCCGCAGGTCCGCCGTCGTTGCGGCGCGGCTGGGGGGAGATGTCCACCTGCCGGCGGGTCTTC
>JANQFM010000614.1 GCA_028277865.1 Acidobacteriota bacterium | reverse complement strand
GAAGCTCATGTACAAAAAAGTCGAAGCGGCCAAGAAGGCGACAGCCCAGACCGGAAAGAGCAGGCTGGTTCGCCTTTCCTTGAGGCTCCACAGCAGTCCCATCCCGGCGGCCGCCAGCAACGGCGCCGACATCCAACTGCTCAAGAAAAAAGCCAGCGTTGCGGGGGTTGTGCGGCTGAATGGGGAAAGGTCCCAGGCATGTTCCAGCTGCCCTGTCAGCACGGGGCCGTAACCGCTCGTCCACTGGACGGCAACCACCCAGGGTCCGAATGCCAGCAAGGCGATTACAGTCGTGATCCCCAGCCGTGACTTGCCGAGACGCGATCTCCACTCCCCTTGCCAAAGGGCCGGGATGAGCAGCCAGCCGAAGACGATCAGCAGCGGGAAGAATCCATGATATTTGGTGTTCCAGCACAGCCCTGTCAGCAGCCCTCCCACAACGGCCCAGCGTCGATCTCCGCTTTGCATCGCCTTCCACAAAGCCCCCAGAGCCGCCCAGAAAAGCAGCGCGAATGTGGCGTCGGTCAAAGCCATGCGCGAATAGATGAGGTGGTACTCGCAGCTAGCCAAAAAAAGCGCCGCCAGCAGCCCCTCTCTCCATCCCATCCAAATACGGCCCAAATAGTAGATCAACCCGACCGTAGCGCTGCCTGCCGCCACCGAGACCGCAAGGGCGGCTGTGTCGCTGATTCCGAAGAGGGAAAAGAACACCCCCACCAGGACGGGGAATAGGGCAGGGGAGTGTCCCGCCTGGATGGCCCAGCCTTCCTCTCCCAAAGTGGCCACCCAGCGTCCCGCCATGGTGTAGGACCCCTCATCGAAATGAGTCAGCCCCACCCCTTCCAGATTCCAAAACCGCAACACGGCCCCCAATGCCGCCAAAGCCACCCCCAGCACCCACTCCCATCTTCTCTCCGCCCTCTGCTTCTTCATCTGAGCGCCCTCTGCGGTTTCCGGCTCCCCCTCCCCGCCTTCCAGACCCTCGCCCTCTCCACCTCCAACACCACGTCAAAGCCGTCCGCCTCGACCAGCCCCGCAAAGAACCGATCGGCCTCCAGCCAAGGCTCGAAGTCCTCGAAGATCACCAAGAAGCGCACCTGCTGCTGTCTGGCAAAGTCCATCAACTGGGTGCCATCCTTCTCATCCAGCAGCCCCGCCGAGAGGATTTGCCGCCGGGGCAGCCCAATCTGGGCAACGATCCGTTGGTAGTCGATCGGTGCCGCATCGTCCAATTCCCGCGAACGATTGGCCACCACCAAGGCCGATTCCTGCCCTTGCAGCCGGTTTTCCAGAAAGCGCGCGATCCGATAGGGATCCCGAAAGGCCGGATCCTGGTTGAGCCGGTAGATGGGAATGGCGGCATAAGCCACCAGCAGTCCCAGCAGCAGGACAGCCGCAAACCTATTACCCGCGATTTTCCACCCCTTGCTTTCTTCCAATCCCAGCACCGCAAGGACCAGGGCAATGCTGAGGGGAATGGCGCTGAAGCGAAACACCGTGTCCTGTTCCTTGCCGATGATGACGAAAAAGAAAATGGCCACCAAAGCGCCGAAGATGAACAGCAAAAGCAGAGGCTGCGGCAGCGATTTGCGATGCCTAAGAGCCGCCGCCCCCGGCAGGGCCAGCAGCAGGATGGGGGAGCCGAAGCGGCCCATCCAATAAAGCATGCTCAGAGCGTACTCTCCCATCCAGGCCAGGTCGAAATGAGGGTTCCAGGCGAAGAACTCTCCGGAGGCGGTTTGAAAGAGGAACTGCTCCCAGCCACCGAAGCGCAGCTGGCTGAGCGGCAGCCAAAGCAGCGGTGCCCATCCGAAATAGAGCCCGGAACGGGCCAACGAGCGCCACCCCTTCCACCAGACCAGAACCGGAATCAGAAACCAGCTCTCGTAGCGCGTCAGGCAGGCGAGCCCGAAGAGGAGGGAGGGGTGCAAGCCACACAGACACAAAGACACAGAGCCAGATGTGATTTTGGACTCCCCTTCTTCCTGACTCCTGACTCCTGACTCCTGACTCCTTCCGCTTCCCAGCGCCGCATAAAACAGCCCCAGGAAGAGGACGTCCTGGTACGGCATCAGGGACAGTTGCAGGTACAGTGCATTGATGCTGAAAAGCAGGCCTCCTGCCAGGGCTGTAGGCTGGGAGACGATGCGCCTGAGGAAAAGGTAAAAGCCGTAGGCGGACAGCGATCCGAGCAGGGCGAAGAGGATGCGGATGAACAGGATCCCGGCGCCCAGCTTGGCGGGCACGTAGACGAGGAGTTGGGTCAGGGGAAGCCAGTGGCTGAGGAAGATGCGGTCCTGGAAATAGAGGCGTCCGAAGGCGTCTTCGCCGTAGGGGACGGGGAAAAGCCAGAGCAGCAGCAGGCGCAACGTGAAGCCGAAGGTGAGGAGGGTGAGGAGAGGGGAGGCCTGCCAACCGGCGCGAAGAAGATTGCGAAAGGGCGCGAAAGGGATCACATTCCTTACACTCGCTGTTTGGAATCCAGGATAACGGTGACGGGGCCGTCGTTGACCAGCTGGACTTGCATGACGGACTGGAAGCGGCCTGTTGCGACAGTGACGCCGTCCGCCTGCAGGTCGTCGACCAGTTGCCGGTAAAGCTGTTGGGCCTGATCGGGGGAAGCGGAACGGGTGTAGCTGGGCCGGTTTCCTTTGCGGCAGTCTCCGTAAAGTGTGAATTGAGAGACGATCAGCAGCTCGCCTCCCACCTGGCTCAGGGAGCGTTCCAAACGTCCTTGCTCGTCGCTGAAAATGCGCAGGTTGAGGATCTTCCGCTTCATCCAGGCCACGTCCTTGTGGGTGTCCTCCGAAGCCACCGCCAGCAGCACCACCAACCCGGCGGAGATCCGCCCCACCACCTCGGCGTCCACAGCCACTTGCGCTTCCGAAACCCGTTGCAGTACTGCTCGCATGAGACGGTTGTCAGTTGTCAGTTGTCAGTTGTCAGTTGTCAGTTGTCAGCAGAATACACTCTGAAGCCTACGGCCTACAGCCTACAGCCTACAGCCTCTCTCCGGCCTTCTATGATAAAAGATCCTCCATGCCGGTACAGCCCTGGAAAGTCTCGCTGCACGGCGGGCATTGCGGCGAGTTTTGCGAGCACGGCGGGGGAACCCTGCGCCAGATGCTCGAAGCGGCTGCAGACTTCGGCTACAGCACTTTCGGCCTCACCGAGCACGCTCCCCGGCCGGATTCCCGCTTTCTTTTCCCCTCGGAGGTGGAAAAGGGATTCGATGTCGAGCGCCTTCATCAGGACTTTGCAGACTATGCCCAAGTTTCCCGGATCTTGCAGCAGGAATTCGACTCCAAAAATGGCCTCAAGGTGCTGCGGGGATTTGAGATCGAAGTACTGCCCATGAACGGCTATGTTGAAGCGATGCGGCAGTTTCGCCGTCAGAACGATTTCGACTACATGGTGGGTTCGGTGCACTTCGTGGACGAATGGTGGATCGACGGCCCGGTCAAGGCGTTCGAAAAGGCCGTCCGGCAATTCGGGAGCTTGGAGGCATTGGCAGTCCGCTACTACCAGCTGGTAGCTGAGATGGTGCGGGCCTTGCGTCCTGAAGTGGTGGGGCACCTCGATTTGCTG
>JANQFM010000559.1 GCA_028277865.1 Acidobacteriota bacterium | reverse complement strand
CTCTTCCGCCTATGGCCAGGGTCGCCGCCCCGATTTTGCGGGCTGCCTCGAGTCCCCGGACGACGTTTTCGCTCCGGCCCGAGGTCGAGATGCCGATGGCGACGTCCCCGGGCCGGGCCAGCGCTTCGATCTGGCGGGCGAATACCTCTTCAAAGCCGTAGTCGTTTCCAGCCGCGGTGAGCGTCGATGTATCTGTGGTCAGGGCCAGAGCCGGCAGCGGGCGTCGGTCTTCGCTCAGGCGCACCACAAACTCCGTGGCCATGTGCTGGGCATCGGCTGCGCTGCCTCCGTTGCCGAAGGTCAGCAGCCGCCCCCCTCGGCCCAACGCTCCGGCCAGCAGGTCGACGGCCGCCTCGATCGCTTCTGCCAAGGCCTCCCCAAAGCTTTCGGCCAATTTGAGATGATCGGCTATCTGCTCCCGGATATATCCCTGCAAGCGAAGGCCTCCCCTCCACATACCCCCCTGAAGCCGCCAGGAAAAGCCTGCTGCTCCACTGACAACTGAATGAAAACTGACAACTGGCCCATTCAAGCCTCCAGGGGGAGGATGACCCGGAAGGTGCTTCCTTTCCCCTCTTCGCTCTCCACTTCCATTCTGCCCTGATGGGCTTCAACGATCAACTTGCTCTGGTAAAGCCCGATCCCCATTCCGTCTTTTTTGGTGGATTGGAAGGGCCGGAATAGACGGGTCTGCATAAATTCCTTCGACATGCCGCAGCCGTTGTCGCTGACAGCCAGCTCTGCTGTACCGTTGCGGCGCCGGGTGCGGATGCGGATCTGGCCTTCCCCGCCGGTGGCCTCGTTGGCGTTGAGGATCAGGTTGACCAGAACAGTTTGAATCTGTTCGCGGTCCAGCAAGGCCGGCGGCAGCGGGTCAAGGCTTTCAACCAGCGAGGCGCCGATGCTTCCTTTGAGCTCTTCCACAGTGGCCTGGAGCAGCTTGTTCAGGTCGCCCTGCTGTCTCTCGACTGCAATCTTGCGCTCCAGTGTGGAAAGGCGGCTGCAAAAGGTGCGGATCTTTTCGACGCTTTGCGACATCACCTGGCAGGCATCCTGACGGAATTCAGGGTTGTCGAAGAGGCGGGGCAGGTTCTGGGCGGTCAAGGTCAGACGCGAGGCCAGGTTCTTCAGGTCGTGGGCGAAAAAGGCGGACATGTTCTGGAAGACTTCCAGTTCCTTGGCTCTTTGCAGGCGGGCCGAGAGTTTCAAATTGAGCAGGCTGGCGGCTGCCTGGTCGGCAATGACCCGCAGCAGATCGAAGTCTTCGACCGACAATGCCTTGCCCCGCACGCGGTCCTGCAAAGTCAGGATCCCCAGCAACTCTCCCTGGGCGGACAGAGGGATCAGGTGGCGAATATGGGCCTGCTTGAAAAACCTGGGGCACTCCTCCTCCAGCTGCCCGATCCATCCGCCGGATGCTGTCTGGCTGTCCACGATCGACTCTTGCTCGCGCAAACCCTTGATGAGAAGGCGCGAGGCCGGGTGGGCGGACAGAAGGGATCCGGCCTCGCTTTCGGTCAAGGCGGTGGAGGCGCCCAGTTCGAGGGTGCGTTCGTCCTCCTCCACCAGCCAGATCGTCACCGAAAGGGTCTCGAAGGCCTCCGAGACCATGCGCACCACCACCCGGCAGAGCTCCTTGTTGCCGACCACACTGGCCGAACGCTGGGTGAAAGTCCTCCAGAAATGCCTGTAGTCATAGAGGGGGCGGCGAAAGTGGCGGCTCAAGAAAGCCCGCACTCCCTGGCGCAGTCGATCGGAAAGCAGGACGGCGGCAAGCGTGAGCAAGGCGGCCAAAACCAGCAGCGCGTCCAAACGGACGTAGCGGTTGACCTGCAGATAGTCCACTGCCCCCACCAGCAGGGCAACCGTAATGAGGTAAATCCCGACGGCCGCCAGGGTGATGGACCGGTAAATCAGCCCTTGAGACACATAAATGTCCAGCTGCAGCAGTCCTGCCCGGCGCAAGGAGACCAGGATGGGAATGGTGCAAAGCATCAGTGCAGCGCTGGTGACCAGTTCAACCTGAGTGTCGAGCATCGAGAAGAGCATGGCGTGGCTGGCGGTGTAGATTCTGCTGGCGAGAAGGGCGGCCACACCCATCACCATGAACTTGACCTGCCAGCGCGCCCGTCCCACCGAGGAGCGCAAAGTCCTCTCCAGGTTCGACACGGCCCAAGTGGCGACCAGCAGCAACAGGGCTTGGTGCGCCTGGCCCGCCCAGCCCAGTGGCGTCAGCCAACCGAAAGGCGTCCGCGGCATAACGGCCCTGATGAATGACTCGTCCATCAGCAGGACCGTCAACGCAGGCGCCAGGAAAGCGGCCAGGGCAATCCAGCGCCAGCGCTTCCAGGCCAGTTGCTCGTCGGCCCGCCCCAAGGCAGCGCTGAAAAGCAGCCAGGCGCCGGCTGCCAGGGCAGCCGCCACCAAGCCCGCCCGGAGCCAGAATTGGACCGCTGCGGCGCCCACCGATTCCAGCATTCCAATATGGCACGCCTGTTCCAGAGCCTGGGCCAGCATGCCCAAGGAGAAGATCCGATGCACCAGGGAGCGTCGGTCCCGCCACAGCACAAAGATCCCCAGGGCGCTCGATGCCAACAAAGCCGAAGCGGTCAGCAATAGGTCGATGCTCATGGAGATTGCTCGGACTTGGTTTCAGGGTCGCTGCCGCTTCTTTTCCGAACGGCGAAGAAGCCACAAGATCGGCACCAGGAAGGCCAAGGCCAACAGGAAAAACGGGTATCCGCCCCGAGTATGGAGGTCTCCGACCAAGAATCCCCGATCGGCATGAATGGTCAGCAAGCAAAGGGTGGCGATTCGCAAGCCGTTCTTGAAGATGGTGATGGGAACGGCGGCCAAGACCAGCAGCACGCGGCTCCATCCACTGCGAAGCATCATCCGCCCGGCCACGACCGCAGTGATCACCAAAGCCAGGCTGGAACGGATGCCGCTGCACTCGGGCGCCACTTGGACATTCAGCCCCGGCAAGGAAAAGAACTCCCCCTCGCGGTAAACGGGCGTGCCCGACAGTTGGAAGGCCTGGTAAGCCACTTCGGCGGAGCCATGCTGCAGCAGGGCGACGATCCAACCTAAGAGCAGGCTGGGGATGGGGATCATGAAGAGGAGAAAGAGCACAGGGAAGGCAGCTCGACGCAGCGTTCCGCTGCCGCAAAGGAGTCCAAAGAGGCCGCTCCAGATCAGCAAGAAGCAGAATATGGCCAGCGACAGGCCGTCATTGGACGGCAAGGTGAGCTGTTGCCCGACAGCCAGCAGGACGATGCCGCAGACCGTCAGCAGCGCGCCGGCCCCTCGGCCCGTATCGGCCTGGCGGTTAAAAATGCTGCGTCGCATGGTCCACAAGAAATAGGCGCTCACAAAAGGGACCAGAACGATGTGCGAGTAGTGGCGCTGCTGGCCGGAGAGCAGAAAAAGTTGCCACAAAGGCTGATGGAAGGCTCCCACCAAGAGCAGGCTGAGGATCCAGAAAAGAGTGGTTCCCCGGCGTTGCATCCACACCTGCACAGGCCTGGGCGGCTGCTGCGGGACCGGTTGGGCTTTTCCTGGCATGATTTACTAGGCCGCTAGGCTAGGCTAGGCTAGGGATGGATCCGGGAGTCTCGCGCAAAGCCGCAAAGTCGCAAAGAACGCAAAGTGAAGGCAGGCAAGGGATTATCTCCTACGAATTAAGAGCAGCGCGTACATATTCGGTCAACCCGTCCCAATACCGCTGATTTGACGGAAGCACATGCCATGAAGCCTGGCAAG
>JANQFM010000558.1 GCA_028277865.1 Acidobacteriota bacterium | reverse complement strand
CGGCCCAAATCCGCGAGGAGTCCAAGGGTCAATCGGCGGTGGACGAACGCAGCCTGCTGCGCAAATCCTCCCGCGATGACTATCAGCGCATCATCGAACACTGGGTGACCCGGGGAATCAGCGGCGCCCGCGTATTGGCGGTGCAGCCCGAGGAAGGCCGACAAGAGTCTTTTGTCCTGCAAGTCAACCTGCATGCCGCCCGCTATGGCCAGCTGATGCAGGGCCGCCTGCTCATTTTCAAGCCGGCTTTGGTGTCTCGCCGCAACTTCCTCACCTTGACCGCAGGAGATCGTCGCCACCCCGTTTCCCTTTCCGCACAAGCCTATCGCGAAGAGGCCCGCTTCGAGCTTCCGCAAGGGTTTGCAGTAGACGAGCAGCCGACGCCTGTTGAGATCGAGGAATCCTTCGGCTCCTATCGGGCCAACTGCCGGGTGGAAGAGGGCCTACTGGTTTACGAGCGCGCGCTGACCCTGCGAAAGTCCACCGTGCCGGCTTCCGAATACGACTCCGTGCGCCGATTCTTTGAGGAGGTGCGGGATTCGGAACAGACTCCCGTCGTGCTCCTGAAGCGATGAGCATGTAGGGGAGCCCGCGAAAAAAAAAGCGATCCCCTTTCCTAACTTCGGGAAATCTTTTGTGCATTCTCATAGGCTCTCGTTTGCCTGCCGGCTTTGCTATACTCTCGCCAGCTTTCCCGAATCCGCAGGTTTTCAGGAGGCGCAGCTCTTGCCCCACGACTCCAGCAAACCGAACCCGCCCCGTTGGTTCGCCACCACTCGCTGGACCATCGTCCTGGCCGCCGGGGACCGCCACAGCCAGTACTCCCGCCAAGCCCTGGAGACCCTCTGCGGCACCTATTGGGCTCCGGTTTACTCATTCGTGCGCCGCCGAGGGCACTCGGTCGAGGAAGCCCAGGATTTGACGCAGGGCTTTTTCGCCCGCTTGCTGGAAAAGGAGTCCCTGGCTGCTGCCGACCGACAGCGGGGAAAGTTCCGCAACTTTCTGCTTTCGTCGGTCAAGAATTACCTGGCCAACGAATGGGACCGCAGCCAGGCCCAAAAACGCGGAGGCGGCACCATCGCCGTCCCCATCGATGCCGAATCAGCCGAGCGTATTTACCGGCCTGACCAAGTTCCCCAGGACAACCCTGAGAAGATCTTTGAAAGGCGTTGGGCCGCAGCCCTGGTCGGACAGGTGTTTTCACGCATGCGTCAGGATGCCCGACGCGCCGGGCAGATGAAAGCCTTTGAGCACCTCAAGGGCTTCTTGACCGGAGAAGCGGTTGGAGTCCGCTATCAGGATGTGGCGGCGGAACTCGGCTTGAGCGAGGCGGCCATCAAAGTGCGGGTGCATCGCTTGCGGCGCCGATTCGGGGATCTGCTGCGCCAAGAGGTGGCCCAGACGGTCCAGAGCCCCGACCAAGTGGAAGCCGAGATCCGATACCTCTTTTCGGCGGTGGAGTAGGTCATGGTCCGCCCCAAGACGCCAGGCCGACAAAGGAGCGACCCTGAAAGGCCGCTCTGCCCCCAATGCGGCACACCCTTGACTGAGGGTGAGGACTGCCTGCACTGCTTGCTGGCACTGGGGATGGGCTTGCCTGACTCCACTCCATTAGACGGCTTGCAGACGGATCGCTACACCATCCTGCACCCTTTGGGGCAAGGCGGCATGGGGGAGGTGTTCCTGGCCCATGACAACGCTCTGGACCGCAAAGTGGCGCTCAAATTCCTCTCCGAGGAGCTGCAGCAAAACCCGTGCGCCGAACAGCACCTGCTGGACGAAGCCAAGGCCGCTGCGGCATTGGATCACCCCTTTGTCTGCAAGGTTTACGAGACCGGCGATCTGGAAGGCAGCGCCTTTATCGCCATGGAGTTTGTCGAGGGAAAGACCTTGCGCCAAGTGCTCAACAGCCGGTCGTTCCCGCTGGAAAGGACTCTGAGCATCGCTGACGCCATTGCCGATGCCCTGCAAAGCGCCCACCGCCACGGGATTGTCCACCGCGACCTCAAGCCATCCAATGTGATGCTCACCCCGGACGGTCACATAAAGGTGATGGATTTCGGTATCGCCCGGCGGCTGGAAGCCGTTCAAAACGCCGTCGGCCCTGTGGTGCCCGACTGGACCCATGAGACCTCGGTTCAGGGTTCGCTGCTTTACATGTCTCCTCAGCAGGCGCGCGGGGAGCCCGTGGACGCCCGCTCGGACATCTTTTCCTTCGGCGTTCTGCTCTATGAAATGATCGCGGGCGTCAATCCTTTTCATCGGGATACGCCCGAACAAACCTGGCAAGCACTGCTGGCAGCCGACTATCCTCCACTCACCTCCCCAAGCGGACGCCTGCCCAAAGGCCTGGACGGGTTGGTCGGACGGATGCTGGCCCCCGATCCGAAGGATCGCCTTCAAAGCGCCGATCAAGTGCGCAGCACTCTCACAGAGGTTGGCAGCCAAATGGCGGCCCGTCAAAGCGGCTGGCGAAAGTGGGTGCGCAGTCCCATGCGCCTTTGCGCCATGCTGTTGGTCATGGTCGCCCTGGTCGTCTTGGGGCTTTACCTGGGCGGATGGAGTGCAGAGCCGCCGCAAACGGGTATCGGGCGCTCGGATAATCCTCAGGCTCAAGCTGCATTTGTGGAAGGCCATCGGCTGCTCTACCTTCGGACGCCCGCATCGCTGGCGGAAGCAGCGCGCAAGTTTCGCCAATCCATCCTTAAGGACCCCGAATTCGCCGCCGCTTATGCAGGGCTGGCCGTATCGCAAATCCTGCTCGCCTCATACGGGATCCGAGCACCTGAAGAGGTCTTCCCCGAAGCCCTCCGGGTCGCCGAAAAAGCTCTGGAATTGGATGAGCGCCAAGCCATGGCCCAGACAGCACTGGCCTTCATCCGATTCAGCTTTGACTGGGAATGGGAGCTGGCTGAAGAAGAATTCCTGAAGGCCGTCGAGCTGGCGAATAACGACCCGGATACCCTGCGCTGGTATGGGTTTTACCTGGCAACTCAGGGAAGGATGGACGAATCCCTTCAACTGATGCATAGGGCTCAGAACCTCGATCCCCGCTCCTGGCTGGCTATCGTCTCGCTGGCCCGCTGCCACTACCTGCGAAGGGAGTATGAGAAGGCGGTCGGGGTCTATCAGAAAGCCCTCGCACTTCAGCCGGAGTTCCGCCCCGCCCACCTGGGCCTTGGTTTGGTCTATCTTAAGCAAAAAAAGCTGCAGTTGGCGGCTCAATCCTTTCGTAAGGGCCTGGCCGGCTCCAAGGCCCATGAACTGCTGGCCGAAGCCTTCCAGCAAGCTGCATCAGGCGACTCTCCGTCGGACATAGAGGCCGATTTGCAGGCCTTGCGCGCCGAGTCGGGGCAAATCTATCTATCGCCCTACTTTGTGGCTGTTTACTACCTGGCGCTGGACCAAGGTCAATCGGATCGGGCCTTCGAATGGCTGGAAAAGGCCTTCCAAGAACGCTCCGAGCATCTGGTGACCCTTCGCGTGGATCCCATCTTTGACGACTTGCGCTCCGACCGCCGTTTTCAGGACCTGGTGGAGCGGATCTTCTGAGGGAGAAGCCTGCAAATAGGAACGACCTCTCCGAAATTCAGGCTGATCAACGAACTGCTAATCCTCAAAAACCTGTTCCAAAGATTGGGCGTTCAGGAGCCTTTCACTCCAAGTGAGGAGTTTGCTGGCCGATGCGGCAGCAATTTTGCGCCGATCAACTCGGCTGACCTTCCCGAACTTATGCTTCAACTGCCGTCGAAGGAGGGACCGTTGCCCTTCCTGCCGGCCTTTCCGTCGGCCTACGTGCAGCCCTTCGCGCTGGCCCTTGTCGAAGCCCTCTTTAAAACCCTCCTTCTTCCACTGCAGGCACCAGGCATCTTCGCGCAGTTCAATCATCTTTCTCACCTCCTCGACATCCAGCTCCTGGAACTCCGGAAACCGTTTGCCCAAACGGGACGGCAGATAAGCCTGGTAGAGCCAGTCGGCGAAGGATCGGCGAAGCTCCTCCCTGCCAGGCTCTTCCAGCAGTCGGCCCAGGTGTTCCAACTCTTCCAGCATCCGGGACGGGCTGCGGCAGGCTTCAAGGCAAAACAGGGCAGATACCAGATTGCCCGGCACTCGCCCCTTGCCGGAAGCAAGCCGCACTGCGTCCAGCATAACAAAACGGTGATGAGGGAAATATATTTCCACCCCTTGGGGACTTGATTCAATCATTTCACCGATCTCCTGGAGCATTTTCCATGGCTGAAGGCCAGTATACACAATCGAGCACACAATGGGCGGATACCTTTTGCCGCGCAGCATGTTCTCCCGCAGCAGCTCTTGGTAGAGCAAGGCCACATAGGCCAGCATCCGAACCGGTATGCTGCGGTCCGGCCAAGTACGGAATTCCAGTACCAGGTACAAGTCGACCCGTCCACCCTTCGGGCGGACTCTCCAAATCATGTCTGCCTGACGTTCCAGGGGCGGGCTTGCGACAAGGACGGTATTGACGCGTTGCAGGGTGGTCCACCTCAGTGCCTCGATCCACTTCTCCGGGATCAGCCAGAGCAGATGAGCGACCATTTCGGGATGCGCAAAGAGCCTCTTGTACGCTCGATCGTAAAATTGCATGCCTGGGCAGGGCAATGCATCGAGTGGACCAGAGTGCGGGCTGCGAGGCCCATCAAGCTGCAAGTGCTTTCTTCGCAGCCTCTTGCGCGGAATATGCCTGGCCTGCCCGATCCGGGCGGCAACAAATATGGCGGTAAACCTGCGACAACTAATCGCACTGTGTCCCTGAAATCCGAAAGGGCGAATGTTGAGTCGGAGAACCGCGGGTCTCTCCTCCCCCGCAGGCTGAATTGTTGCATGCGTTGATTTGGGGTATAAGCTTCCTATGTTGGATCGTGACCCCGATATTCTGTTGATAGATAAGAGAATCGACTCGAAGACACTCCAACGTTTGGCGAAGGCTTACTTCGGCGACATGGTGAAGTACGTCGTCGATGTGCGGCGGAAAGTTGTCGCCATAGGAGGTGAGTTGCATGCCGACGGTGAACAACTTCTCATTGAGCAGGGCAGTCGGCAAACCGATCTTTGGGGTGCAAATTATTATCCGGGGCGCGGACAGGAAGATTGCATCGAGTACACCGCTCTCATCAACATCAGGCCTGCTCAGGAAAACCGTAGTATGGAGATAGCTTCCGGCCAACTGCGCCGTTCGATTAAGGAGATCACATTCGAGCTGATAGGCCGAGGAAAGGAGAAATGACGTGGCAGCGAAGCAGCATGCTTCTTTGACTGAAGAGCGTTGGTCTGAATTCACTCTTGATCAGCAGATCTTGATGATCGGCAACGAAATGAATCGGGGCCGCAAGCTGATGGATCCATCGGACGAGTATCGGCTCAAGAACTGCTATGAGCGGGTATTACGCTTGGTGGACCTGACCATAGGCGTTCATCATAGAAGGAATCTGCAGCGCGAACTGCTTAGATGGCGAGAATTGGTGGCCCGACTTTATGTGCAAGCAGGGGCGAATCCCCACGAACACGATTCAGCTTTTCGATGCCTGCTTTGCTTCACACCTGCTGCATTTCAGCAGCTGCAGTATCTCTACGGTGACAGGCAATGAGAGACTCTAAAGATTGCGCGTAGGATCTGGCTGACGCTGATCTTCAAAACCTGCTCCAAGAGTGTGGGCCACTGACTCGGAATCCTCATGGCCGCTTTCGAAATTTCTCGTAAAGGCGGGTGTGATGAGTGCTGATGCTGCTTTCCTTGCCCCTTATGACGACGTGACGCACCTCGGTCGGCACGTCCAGCAAATCTCCGTCAGCCACCACTACATTGGCAATTTTGCCCGGCTCCAGCGTCCCGTAATGATTCTCCACGCCCAAGATCTCGGCAGCGCCCGCCGTCAAGGCATGCCAGGCCGCCTGGCGCGGAAGCCCGAAGGCCACTGACAAGGCGGCATGATAAGGAAGGTTGCGGGCATTGGAAGCACCTCCCGAGCGGAAGGCAAAAGGCACTCCGGCATCGTGGAGCAGCTTGGCTGTCGTAAAGATGGCGTCGTAAGGATCATCCCGTCCGGGATTGCTCTCGATGGGTCCCAGCAGCACGGGCACTTCGGCTTGGACGATCTCGCCGACCATTTTCCAGACATCGCGCGTAGCAGCCAGGATGACCTTGAGGTCGAATTCCCTTGCAAACTTCAATGCCTCCCGGATGGACTCCTCATTGCCGGCTTCCAGCACGACGGGTAACTGGCCCGTGACGACAGGCACCAGCGCTTCCAGGTCCATCTGGCGTTCGGAGGGCTGCAGGGATCCGGAAGACATGGCGCCGGCATAGCCCTGGGCCTTACGCATCCAGTCGCGCAGCATCTTGCGCCGCTCGGCAACCCGTGCGGGTCCGCTCGCGCCTCCTCCAAACGGACGTCCGAAACCGCGGCCGCCTCCCTGAGCGGGGAAGCGGATGTGCATAGCCAAGGGGCTTTTGGCCGTCAGTTCGGGCGGGGTCCAGCCGTCCAGGTCGATGAGGGCGCTTTGCCCCTGGACCAGTCCGCCCCCCGGTGCTGACACCGCCGTGGTAACCCCGTTGGCGCGGGTGATCGGCAGCATTGCGGAATGAGGATGCAGCGCCACGGACGCCTTGACGGTGGCATTGACGTCCTCGATCTCATTGGTGTCCTGGGTGGCCGGTACAGAGCCGATTTCGGAAAGGCCCAGCGACGTTCCTGTGTTGATCATGCCGGGCGTCACCGTCATGCCGCGGGCATTGATGACCTTGGCACCGCGGGGGATCTTGACATTGGCGCCCACAGCCGTGATCCGTCCGTCCTGGATGAGCACGGTTCCCTTTTCGATGGGAGGTCCGGCCATGCTGAAAATCCGTCCGTCCTTGA
>JANQFM010000548.1 GCA_028277865.1 Acidobacteriota bacterium | reverse complement strand
GCAGCCCGAGGGCTTGGCTGACCAGACCGGCTTCTGGCTGCGGCAAATCGAGGGGCCGTCTTTGCCCTTGCCGGGAATGGTCGGCAACCCGGAGGCGTCCGGCGAGGTCAACCTGTCCGATTTCCTGGATCGGAACCGCACTCGGGAGCTCCTTTACGAAGCGCCCCAGGCCTACGGCACCCAGACCAGCGAGATGCTGCTGGCCGCGCTGGCCCTGTCCCTGGCGGAGCGTCAGGGGGACGGAACGCTGAAGCTGGAGATCGAGGACGACCTGCGCCGGCAAGACGGGGACGGGCAAGCCCTGGCAGGCACGGTGGGTTGGCTGGCGGCTGTTTTTCCCCTGGCACTCCCCGTCAATCCTCGGGCCTCTGTGCCTGAGACCCTGATCGATGTCAAGGAGCGCTTGAGGAGCGTTCCCCAAGGGGGATCCGGCTACGGCCTGCTGCGTTGGGCCGACGGTGGGAGCGAACTGGCCCGGCAAGGCCAGGGCCAGGCGCCCCCGGCCCTCCTCTTCCAGTACCTGGAGGACGCCTCTCCCGCGCTCCGTGCGGAGGCGCCTTTCACGATTTGCGCACCCCCGCTGCCGGCCAACGTCGCCTCCCGCCGTCCGGGGCAGGTCTCGCTGAGTGCGCTGCTGCAAGAGGACGAACTGCGCATCGATTGGTCCTGTGCCGAAAGCGCCTGCAGCAGGCCGGCATTGCAGGAGCTGGCCCGCGACTTCAATCGGGCCTTGCAGAAAGTGATCGATCACTGCCGGTCTCCCGAAGCCGGGGAGTACACGCCCTCGGACTTTCCGCTCATGGACCTGGACCGGGACGGGCTTTCGGAATTGATCGACCGCATCGAAGACCAGGAGTAGGCAGAGCTGAGGTGAATCTCCCATGAAGGGAAAGAAGAAAAACATCCAGGACATCTACCCGCTCACTCCCATGCAGCAGGGCATGCTCTTCCACACCCTTCTCAGCCCTGATTCGGGCATCTACATCGAGCAGTCCGCCTGGCAGCTTGAGGGCCCGCTCAAGAAGGCTGCCTTCAAGGAGGCTTGGAAAGAGGTCCTGGCGCGCCATCCGATCTTGCGCACCACCTTTGCCTGGGATGGACTGCCCCAGCCCGCCCAGGTGGTGCATCGATCGGCCCCCCTTTGCTGGCAGGAGCAGGACTGGCGGGAGGTCCCCTCCGAAGAGCATCTGCCGCGCTTGCGCGAGCTAATGGAGGAAAGGCGCCGCAAAGGCTTCGACCTGTCAGCAGCGCCGCCCCTGTCAATCGATGTGGTGCGAACGGCAGCCGAGACCCACTGGCTGCTGTGGCACTATCACCACATTCTGCTCGACGCCTGGTCGGTCCAACTGGTGACCCGCGAATTGTGGTCCCTGTACTACGCCTACGCCTGGCAAGACAAGCCGCCGGCCAAGAGCAGCCGCCCTTTTCGCGACTACATCGCCTGGCTGAAAGCCCAGGACCTCAAACAGGCCGAACGTTTTTGGCGACAGGCCTTGAAGGGATTCCGCCAGCCCACTCCCCTGGGGGTGGACCGTCCTGCGGCCCCCTCCGGCGATCTGCTCCAGCAAGAGATTTCGCTGAAGGTGAGCAAGGCCGAAATGGAAAAGCTGCATCGCGGGGTGCGCCGCTTGAAGACCACCCTGAACGTGTTGGCGACGGGTGCCTGGGCCTTGCTGCTGCACCGTTACAGCGGCTGCCGTCGGGTGCTTTTCGGAGTGGTGGTGTCGGGCCGCCCCGCCCAGCTGGAAGGCGTGGAACAGATGGTGGGGATGTTCATCAACACCCTTCCCCTGCCTGTCGACGTGCAACCCTCTGCGCCGCTGGAGGGCTGGCTGGGCCAGCTGCACAAACTGCAGGTCAAGATGCGCCGCTATGAGTACAGCCCGCTCATCGAGGTCCAGGGCTGGAGCGGGATCAACCGCAGCCTGCCGCTGTTCGAATCGTCGGTGACCTTCGAAAACCTCCCCGCCGGGGGCGCCGCTTCCCCTGACGCGGATGTCTCTCAGGGCGCCCAGGAAGGCCGAGAGCTGTTTCACCGCTATCCGCCCACCGGCTATGCCCTGGGCATCATGGCCGAACCTCGGGCCGACAGCCTGACCCTGTGCGTCTCATATGACCGGAACCGCTTCGATCCCTGCACGATGCAGCGCCTCTTGCGGCACCTGGCCAGGCTGATGGCCCTGATGGCGGCCCAGCCTCAGCGGCGCTTGGAGGAGATCTCGCCGCTCAGTCGGGCCGAACGTTTTCAAATCCTTTCGGAATGGAACCCAACCGGACTGGGGCCTGAAAGTGCCTCGGTGGACGACCTTTTCCGTTGGCAATCTCAGCGAACCCCCGACGCCTCGGCCCTGGCCTGCCGGGAGCGGTGGCTGAGCTACGGCGAACTGCGCACTCGTGCCTGGCAGCTGGCCGATGCCCTGCAAAGGCGAGGCGCGAGGCCCGACCAGACGGTTGCGCTGTGCCTGGAGCATGGCCTGGAAATGGTGACGGCCCTGTGGGGGATCCTCTTTTCGGGCGCCGCCTACCTTCCCCTCGACCCTGCAGATCCCGAAGAGCGGATTAGCAGGATCCTGCTCGAAGCCCGCCCCGCCCTGGTGCTGATTCAGGCCCGCCATGGGCAGGCTTTCTCAGACTGCCGGGCGGAGGTTGTCCTTATGGACTTGGAAAGCGCGCAAAGGCCTTCCGGCCCCGACAGCCCTCCCCGTCAGGCTGCGGCGCTGGCGAGAATCGGGCTCGGACGCCTGGCCTATGTCATCTACACCTCCGGATCGAGCGGCGCGCCAAAGGGTGTCATGATCACTCATCGGGGGCTGGGCAACTACCTGCAATGGTGCTGCCGCGCTTATGACATGAAAGGGGGGCGGGGTTCGCTGCTCCATTCCTCCATTGCCTTCGACCTGAGCGTCACCAGCCTTTTCGCTCCCCTGCTTTGCGGACGGCTGGTGTCGATCCTGCCCCAGGGCCGGGCCTCCCAGCAGCTGGCCCGAACCCTCACCGAGCAATGCGGGCTCAGCCTGCTCAAGCTGACCCCGGCCCACCTGCAGGTGTTGAGCCACTTGCTGGCGCCGCGGCAATTGAAAGGCTGCACCGGCGCGCTGGTGCTGGGGGGAGAGGAGCTGCAGGCAAAGAGCCTCAGCTGGTGGAGGAGCGGCTGTGCCGAAGCCCGAATCTTCAACGAGTACGGCCCCACCGAAACGGTGGTGGGATGCTCGGTCTTTGAGGCTGCAGTTGGCAGTTGGCAGTTGGCAGTTGGCAGTGCAGAGGGCGGAGGCGAGGGAGAGGCGCTGCAGGGCGCAGTTCCCATCGGGCGTCCTGCGGCCGGTGCGCAGCTATATGTCCTGGACCGGGAATTGCAGCCATTGCCGGTGGGCGCTGCAGGCGCGCTTTACATCGCCGGGCAGGGCCTGGCCCGGGGCTACCTCGATCATCCCGCCAGGACGGCCGCCAGTTTTTTGCCCCATCCCTTCAGCCATCGTTCCGGTGCCCGAATCTACTCCAGCGGCGACAAGGCCCGCTGGCTGGGGGACGGAAACCTCGAATTCCTGGGTCGCATCGACCGGCAGGTCAAGGTGCGGGGATTCCGGGTCGAGCCGGGCGAGGTCGAAGCGGCGCTGTCAAGCCACGACTCCATTGCCGAAGCCGCCGTGATTGCACGCCCTGACTCGTCAGGAAGCCTCGGCCTTCTGGCCTACCTGGTACCCTCTGACGCCCTTCAGGATTTTGAGGCACAGCTTCCCCAGCTACGGGAATGCCTTGCTCAGAGGCTGCCTGACTACATGGTGCCCTCGGCCTTTGTCCAGTTGGACGAGATGCCCCTGACGGCCGGCGGCAAAGTCGATCGCGCCGCGCTGCCCGAGCCCGACGTTTCACGCGCCGCGCCGGCCGCCTCGGCCAGTCCCGGCAGCCGGATCGAAAAGAAGGTCGCCTCGGCATGGCAAGAGGTCCTGCAGCTGGAGCAGGTCGGCATCCACGACAATTTCTTCGACTTGGGCGGGCACTCGCTGCTCATCCTGCAGCTGCGCCAAAAGCTGCAGGAGCGGTTTGACTGCCAAATCCCGGTAGCCGAACTTTTCGCCCATCCCACAGTCGCCGCGCAGGCCTCCTATCTGAGCCGCGAAGAGCCGACCGAGGATTTGAAATCGAGCCGACAGCCCAAAAGGCCTCCCTCGCCGCCGGTTGAAGATCGGGGGTCTGAAGCCGTCGCCATCGTGGGCATGCAGTGCCGCTTTCCCGGAGCGGACGGGCCGGAGCAGTACTGGCGCATGCTGCGCGAGGGCCAAGATCAAATCACCTTCTTCAACGACCGGGAACTGCAGGCCGAAGGGATCGACCTCGGGCTGGTCAACCATGACCGCTATGTCAAGGCCGGCGGGATCATCCAGGGCATCGAACTCTTCGATGCCGCCTTTTTCGGCTTTACGCCGCGTGAAGCCGAGCTGATGGACCCCCAGCACCGCATCTTCCTGGAATGCTCCTGGCAGGCTCTGGAGCAAGCAGGCTACGACCCGTCCAGGATCGAGGGGCGGGTGGGGGTCTACGGTGGAGCGGGCATCAACAGCTACTTTTCCCGCAACCTGGCGCCCAACCGGGAGCTGGTGGCCGCGGCGGGCGGCTATCAGCTGATGATCGGCAACACCCAGGACTTCGTCTCGACCCAGGTTTCCTACAAGCTCAACCTCACGGGGCCCAGCCTCAACGTCAGCACGGCCTGCTCGACCTCGCTGGTGGCCGTCCACCTGGCCTGCCGCGACCTGGCCGAGCGCCGTTGCGACATGGCCCTGGCAGGCGGCGCTTCGATCCAGGTGCCTCAAGAGATGGG
>JANQFM010000509.1 GCA_028277865.1 Acidobacteriota bacterium | reverse complement strand
CACTTTTCACAGGCTGGGTTTACCCGACTTCTCTCCGGTGCCGAAGAGCGGGGGTAACGGATCGGCTTGGCGGCAAATCTCTTCTCAGCTCGATACAGGCTCCTCCTCCAACAGGCTCTCCACGGCGGCGAAGAGCTTTGCCAGTTCGAAGGGCTTTTGGAAGGTTGCCTGAGCACCGAACTTTTGGGCCGCTTCGAGGTAATCGATCCGACCGACCGCACCGCCCCCTGAAATGGCGATGATCTTTGAGTCCGGGAACTCTCGTCGCAGGTCCATGATCGTCTCCAACCCTTCCTTGTCGGGCATCAGGATGTCGGTGATGACCAGCGGACAGGGATCGGTGCGGTTGAGTTTGAGCGCCTCTTCGCCATTGCCGGCTTCGACCACCTCGTATCCTCGCAGCTCAAGGGCGTGACGAAGCATCTCGCGGGTCATTTCCTCATCGTCCACGAGCAGTATCTTAGGCAATGATTGCTTCCTCTTTCTTCCGAACGCCGACCCAACTGGATGGGCGCGCGCCTCTGCTGCCGGCCACGGCCCATCGGACGCTTTGAGACTCCCCGCCCCTCCCCTTTTCCCTTTAGGGACTATCGGCAAGCTGGCCACCGGAAATTAGAATGAATTGTGAAACTTCGGGCTTTCGTCCAATGATCTTAGCGAGAATGCGCCCTTTTTGAATTAACAGGGAGGAGGTAGAGAATTGGAAACACGATGCGGATATGTGTGAGTTCTGGGGGGTGCTGAACTACAGGATTTGCCCCGTTTCAGGGCTTTTTGCCGATCGCGTGCGAGACGGCCTGCAGGTTGCGTTGCGCATCGCTGAAACCGGGTCGGATTTGCAGCGCTTTGCGGAATGCGCTCAGGGCCTCCTCATACTTTCCTTGGGTGGCCAAGGCGATCCCCAGGTTGTTGTGGGCCTCGGCGTAATCGGGCCTGAGCCGGACGGCTTGGCGGTAGTGAAGGATGGCCTCATCCAGCTGTCCGGCCAGTGCGTTCCCCAGGTTGTTGTGCAGCTCGGCGTTGTCCGGCTCGATCTCAAGGGCTTGCCGGAAATAGTCGGCAGCTGCCCCCAGATCGCCCTGGGCGCCCCGCAGGGCCCCCAGGTTGTTGAGCGTCTCTGGATTGCGGGGCCGCAGGCGCAGTGCCTGGCGAAAATGCCGGGACGATTCGTCCAGGCGCCCAAGAGCCTTCAAAGCCACCCCCAGGTTGTTGTGGGCTCTGAAGTCGTCCGGGTTGAGTTTCAGGCATTGCCGGTAGTGGAGCACTGCTTTCTCCAGCTTTCCTTGCGATTCGAGCAGCCGGGCCAGATTGTGATGGGCCGCGCCGGCATTGGGGTTGGCGGGGTCTTGGATGATGTGCTGCAGGGCCGCTTGACGAAGCAGTGTCCGGCCCTCGGGCTGGACAGGCAGCACCTGAAGGGCCAAAGTGGCCATCTCGTCGCTGGAACGGCCTCCGTGGACCACTCGGCGAGGGGGAATATGCGGATTGCGGGGGTTTTCAGACGAGTTGTCGAAGCTGTACTGCATGACAACCGTCGAGCCTCGGGGCAGCAGGACAGGCTGCTTGAAGCTGTACTGGTCCTGCCAGTTGAAGTCCCAGTCTGGGATCCACAGCAGCCACTTCTTGCTGCCGTCCGCCAGCCTCGCGTAGACCTGGATGTCCTTGCCCAGGTAGTGGGCGTGGGGATAGATGCTCAGCGCCTGGACGTCGGTGGGCAGCAAAAACTCGTCCCGTACCCGGTAGTCCTTAATCCCGGCCGGGATGTCGATGTCGTTTTCACGCAGCACCAGCACCTGCGATTGGCGTAAAGGAGGCGCCGGGGCGAAGTAGAAGCCGATGCGGGCCTGAACGGGTTCCGGCTTGCCGCTGGGAACCATGTGCAATTGCAGGACCAGGTCGCTGCCCTTTGCCAGCTTCCAGGCCAGTCCGTAGGCGCTTCTGGAAGGCTGCTTGCCGGGGGTCCAGCTCAGGATGTGGCCTTCGGGTGCCTCGGAGTCCCCCATTTCCATGCCGGGAAAGCCGGGCTGCGGATGCTGGGCGTCCAGTTGGCGGGTCGTGCCGCTGCGGTCGATCTGCATGACCGCATGGTGGACGATGGCCGGATTGCCGGGCCGCAACTCCACCGCTTCAATGTGGCGCGTTTCAGAAAGCGGAAGCGGGATCACGAAGTTGCGGAACACGTCCAGCCCTTGGGCCGGCAAAGTGTAGGCTTCGGGCATGCTCACCACCATGTCCGGCTGGCCCAGTTGCCATCCCTGGGGAAATTGAGGCAGCTTGGTCAAGTCGAGATCGCCCTCCAAGGCGCCTTGCGACACCCATTGTCGAATCTTGGCGATCTCTGCATGGCTGAGTCGGCGCTCTCCTGCAAATTCGCCGTGGCCGGCCTTGGGCAGCCAGGGCGGCATGTAGCGATTGGCGGTGACGGTGGCGATCTGCCGTGCTCGCTTTTTGACGTCCGAGTAGCTGAGCAACGGGAAGGGCGCCGATTCGCCGGGGCGGTGGCAAGAAGAGCAGTTGCCGAAGATGATGGGTGCAATGTCCCGACCGAAGGTCAGAGGGACAGACGGATCTTGTGCAGCCATGCCGGCCGGGATTTCCATGAGCAGAAAGCTGACGGCTGCAACGAGCATCGGGAGCCAGTTTAGCTCAATGCTGCTCACCGGGTGATTGGGTCGCTGCCGACCCCTGCCCCTTCGATTAGATACAAAAAATTGAAGTCGAATGGAACAAAACCCACCCCTCAAGCGTTCTAATGTTTGACTGATAGGACCTCCCTGGTGTTAGGGGAGCAGGCAATTGTGCTTGCTCCCCTTTTTTGTTGCCGCCGCTGAGAAATCTCAGCCAGGGTTATCAATGGAAAGAAATTTTGCTATTCAATGCAAGGGCGCTCGTCTAAAAGGAATTGGGGGGGCGGAACGCCGGAGCTCTGATATGGAGGGTCGCAAGGGAAAGATTCTGTTCGTGGACGACGACGAGGGAGTCCTCTTTGCCGCCGAGATTCTCCTCAAGCGCCAAGTCGAGCTGATCCGCACTGAGAGCCGACCTGAGAAGCTCCCCGAGATTCTCCAGTCCGAGCGTTTCGATGCCATTTTCCTGGACATGAACTTCACCGGGGGCACCACCAGCGGACACGAGGGGTTCGAGTGGCTCAAGCGTATCCGGGAGATCGATCCAGAGGCGGTGGTAATCCTGATGACGGCCTTCGGCGACGTCGAGATGGCCGTGCAGGCCATCAAGCAGGGTGCCACAGACTTCATTCTCAAGCCCTGGCAAAACGACAAGTTGGTGGCGGCTGTCGAGGGGGCCGTCAAGCGCGGCCAGAGGCGTCCGGCGGCTTTGGGGTCCAAGGCCGTACAGGGGAATCTGCAGCAGGAGCTGGAGTACGCTTCGGAAGTCCAGCAGCGCCTTTTTCCCCAGAATCCTCCCCGGTTGGAAACGCTGGATTACTGGGCCGTCTGCAAGGCGGCGCGGGGCGTGGGAGGCGATTACTACGACTTTATCGACCTGGGACACGACCGCATGGGGATGGCACTGGGGGACGTATCGGGCAAGGGGGTTTCGGCAGCTTTGCTGATGGCCAGCCTGCAGGGCTGCCTGCAAAGCTACGCTCCCCAGCATGGCGAATCGGTCGACACACTGATCGCCGACGTCAACCGGCTCATCACCACTTCGACCGATTCCAGCCGCTTCATCACCTTTTTTTACGGCCTCTACGACGATTACCGGCGCCAGCTGACCTACGTCAACGCCGGCCACGTGCCTCCCATGCTCTTCCGCAATTCAACCCAACCCAACGGGGTGGAACGGCTGGGGGCAGGCGGAATGGTGATCGGCGTGCTGCCCCATTCCCGATATCACAAGGAGACTGCCCAACTGAACGAAGGAGACCTTCTGGTCCTCTTCACCGACGGCATCAGCGAGGCCATGAATGCCTCGGAAGAGGAATTCGGCGAAGAGCGCCTCAGCCGCCTGATTCGGCAGAACCTGGATCTGCCCCTATCCGACATGACCTCCCTGATCCTGCGGGAAATCGATCGCTTTGCCGACAATGCCTCCTTACGTGATGATTTGACGCTGGTGGTGGCGCGGGTCAAGTAAAAAGGGACTGCCACAGAGGAACAGAGGCCTCAGAGGCAAGCCGGTCGTGTTTTGTGGAAGGCTGGTCGAATGGGAGCACGTGTTTGCTGATATCGAATCCGCTGGCAGGCCGCAAGTGTCGTGTATAATCGCACCGAGGGACCATGACAGAAGTTGAACAGCTTGAGAGACAGGTCGAGAGTCTTAGCCATCAGCAGCTAGCGGCATTCCGGGCTTGGTTCGCGGAGTTTGACGCGCACGTCTGGGACCAGCAGATCGAAGCCGACGTAAAGGCCGGGAAACTGGACGGCCTGATTGCTGAAGCGCGTGCCGATTACAAGGCCGGGAAAGCCCGTGAGCTTTGAGAGGCACCTTGCATCACCCCGGTTTTGGGCCTTATATCAAGATTTGCCTGCCAGGATAAGACGCGTGGCAGACAAGAACTTCTTGCTCCTCAAGTCAGATCCGCATCACCCTTCCCTGCACTTCAAACGCATCGGAGAGCTATGGTCGGTTCGTGTAGGGATCCACTACAGAGCATTGGGCATCGATGTAGAAGAGGGTGTCTACTGGGTGTGGATTGGCACGCATGCAGAGTACGATAGACTCATCATCTGAGCTCGATAATTGCACAACTTTTCCTCTGTTCTTCTCCTCCCCCTCTCCGCGCCTCTGCGCCTCTGCGTGAACCTTTTCTCCTTCCACCACCACCGCCCCCGACCCTCCATCTATCCGCACGATTTGCCCGTCCTCCAGCTCTCCGGTCAGCCCTGCGATTCCGCACACGGCCGGGATGCCCATTTCCCGGGCCACAATAAGGGAGTGGGCCAGGATGTTGACGGGTAAAAGAAATCTTCGCTCCCTTGCAGGATCTCTTCTGCAGCAATTCGGTCGGCCAGAGCCCACATCAATTCTCGGGCCAAGCCGAACATTCGGATGCGGGCATAGCGGATGTTCTCCCGGTTGCCCGCCTGACTGCGGGTCGGCGGCCAGCTGCTCCCGTTTGTCGGCGATTCGGTCCTCGACTTCCAGGCGCCACTTGTCGACCACCCAACGGTCGGCCGTCATGCCCTGGCCCACCAGCCCCTCTCCGGCCCCGTAGAGCGCACTGATCACGATCTGGTGAACGTCGCCGGATTCAGGATTGGCACTGTTCTTTGCGTCTTGGCGCGAAACCTCCCCTATCTAGAGCTTCAATCCCACCTTGTAGCCCTCGTGTATGGCCTCGCCGATCTTTCTCGGCTTGAGGCAGTCGCCGATTGCGTATAATTCCTGAAACTTGCCTTGCAACTGTTCCAAAAGGCTCTTTTGCGGACGGGCGCCCAGAGCCAGTACGACAGTATCGGCCTGCAGCTCTTCGACCTCCCCGTCCGGCTCGCGCAGGCTGGCGCCGTTTTCGGTGAAGCGAACGATCTCGCAGCCTGTTTTGAGCTGGATCCCCAATTCGGAGAGCTTGGCCAGCAGTGCTGCACGGCTGATATGGTTCATGTCGCGGGCCACCTGGGAAGCCATTTCGACAACCGTGACCTTCTTTCCTCCGGCTGCCAGGTCG
>JANQFM010000483.1 GCA_028277865.1 Acidobacteriota bacterium | reverse complement strand
AGGGAAGATCTGCGCACCGCCTGGGCCACCTGGTTGAAGGTCAGCCCCCAGCGGCGCAAAGCCTCTTCGGAAACCTCGATCGACACTTCGTAGGGACGGGCATTGGCCAGTTGCACCTGGGTGATGCCCTGCAGGGCCGAGACCTCGTCTCGTACGCGCTCGGCCAATCCCTTGAGCACCTTCAGGTCGGCTTCTCCCGACACAGCAATGCTGATCACCTGGCGGCGCAGCAGGACTTCCTGGATGATGGGCTGTTCGGTTTCGGCCGGAAAGGTGTCAATGGCGTCGACGCGGCTTTTGATGTCATCGAGCAGCTCGCGGACGTCCGATCCGGGCTCGGCCTCCACCATCACCGTCCCCACGCCTTCCGAAGCGGTGGAGGTGATCTTCTTGATGCCCTCCAAGCTTTGAATCTGCTCTTCGATTCGGACGCAGACCGCTTCTTCCACTTCTTCAGGGGCCGCTCCCAAATAAGGGACGGTGATGGAGATCATCTCAGACGAGAATTCGGGAAAGACTTCCTGGGGAATCTGGAAGTAGGTGATCAGGCCACCCGCCAAGATCATGATCATGAGCAAGTTGGCGGCCACTCCGTTGTTGGCGAACCAGGCAATCGCTTTCTTCATGAGGCCACCTGCAGGACGTGGAAAACGGAAGAAGGCAATCTCACGCAAAGACGCAAAGCCGCAAATAGCGCCAAGCCTCGGGAAGATTCCGTAAGCCGTCTCTTTTCCGGCCTTCGCGTCTTCGCGTCTTCGCGCGAAATCCCGTCTTCCGTGCGCACCCGCATGCCTTCCACCGCCGTGTCCAGCGGAGAAAGCAGCACCCGCTCGCCCTCTTGCAGCCCCTGGCCGACAATGACTTGCTCTCCCTGGCTGCGCAGCACTTCGACCTCGCGGAAGCGCAGGCGATTCTCAGAATCGACCACAATCAGCCGATCCGGCCCCCTCAGGGCGGCTCGGGGCAAGACAAAGACTCCCCTGGCCTGCTTGCCGAAGATCTCGGCCTGCACGAAGAGCCCCACGGCCAAAGGGGGGCGCCCAGCCGGGCCTTGACGCCCATAAGGGTCTTCCACCTGGGCCACGGCGTGGATCATGCGGCTCTGGGGGTCGATCTCACCTTCGGTGCGCACGATGCGCCCGGACCAGTGATGGGTTCTTCCAGCAAACTCGGCGCTCAGGCGGACTCGAGGGCCGCTGGGGCGCCGCGAACCGTCCCGATAGTCAAATGGCAGGCGGACGAATGCCAACTGGTCGTCGGGGATGGGCAGGCGGACCTCGGCATAGTCGACCGAATATAGCCGTGCCACGGCAGAGCCAACCGTGACATATTGGCCCACGTCGACGTTCTTCTGGCGGACCCGTCCAGTGTAAGGCGCCCGCAGGACGGTTCTTTCCAGGTTGCGCTCGGCCTGCTTCAAAGCCGCCTGGGCTGAAGCCAAGGCGGCGCGGGCCTCGGCCAATTGAGGCTGGCGCAGCACCAAGGGAGACGGTTTTTCCCCGCTTCCAAGGCTTTCCCATTCCCGCCGGGCCACCTCGGCCTCGGCCTTCTCGATTTCCAGACGGTGCGAGGCGCGGGCCACTTCTGCCTCTGTTCGAACAACGGCCAATTCGAAGTCCTGCGGCTCGATGCGAAGCAGTACTTCCCCCTCTTCGAAAAAGGCGCCGTCAGCCAGGGACGAAGAGACGTCGACAACCCGTCCGGACACCTCGGGGACCAGAGCGCTTTCAGTACGCGGCACCACGGTCCCCTGAGCCTGCACTTTGAATTGAACCGACTTGGCAATCGCTGTCTGAGTCCGTACCAAAGGCACAATCACTTCAGGCGGCTGGGTCTCGACAGGCGGACGCGTGCGGACCAAATACCAGGCGCCGTAAGCCCCGCCCGCCAATACCAACAGCGGCGCCAAAACCTTGATCAGTCCTTTAATAACCCTCAAAACTCTTCCCTCTTCTCTGTGCCCTTAGCATCCCCCCTCTCCGCGCCCTCTGCGGTTAACTCCGGACTTCCCGCCTCGAACCCCCCCGCCAGCGCCAAATGCAGGTCGATGCGGTTGTCCAGCCGCCGACGCCTCACAGTAATGAGCTGTGTCCGACTGGAAAGCGCGCGCCGCTGGGCTTCCAGCACCGTGATGTAGTTCTGCAGCCCCGTGTTGTACTGGTCCTCGGCCAATCGCAAGGCGGCCTGGCTTTGTTCCACCAATTCTGAAAGCTCCGACTCGCGCCGCGCCAAGATCCGGTCGGCCGCCAAAGCTGCCTCAACCTCCGAGAAGGCCCGCAGCAAGGCGGAAGCGAAATCGGCCACCACCTGGCGGACCTGAGCCTGGCTGAGGTCCACTCCCGCACGCAGCCGCCCGCCTTGAAAAACAGGCTGCAGCAGGCTGCCGGCCATGTTCCAGACAAACAGCCCCGGATCGGCCAGATCTCCCAGCCCCTGTCCGGCAGTCCCCGTTGCGCCGGCCAGGTTCAGGCGGGGATAGAAGGCCTTGCGCGCCTCCTTCAATCGGGCGTCGGCCGCAGCCAACCGCCACTCGAGCGCCACCAAGTCCGGCCGGCGGGCCAGCAGCTCCGAGGGGATTCCGGCGGGTGGCACCGGAGGCACATCGGGCATATTGGACGGATTGCCCAACTCCGAACGGGGGTAGCGGCCCAGGATGATCTCCAGTTGGCGACGGGCTCTTTGCAGTTCGTCCTGGCGCAGCTCCAACGATGCCTGAGTAGTGTGGACGTTGGAAAGGGCCAGACGCAGGTCCAGAGGCGGAAGGAGACCCTGCTCATAACGGCGTCGTATGCGTTGGGCAGAGTCCTGGTAGCTTTCCAGGGTGCTTCGCGTCAGCTCCATTTGCTGGCGGATCTCAGCCAAGGCAAACCAGGCCTTGGCCGTCTGGGCCGCCAAAGACTGGCGCAGCCCCTGCAGCTCGGCACGGCTGGCTTCGACCTCGGCCAAAGAGGCCCGAACGCCGTCGCGGATGCGTCCCCAAATGTCGGCCTCCCAGCTGATGTTGAACGAGACCCCCAGATTGGTGGAGTTGGTGGTCAGCACCCGGCGCCCCGATCCGGGAATGGGGAGGCCGACAAAATTCTGCCGCCTGCGCGAACCGTCCAGGGAGGCATCGGCCGAGGGAAGCTGCCCGGCGCCTCTGATGCGCGCCTGGGCTTCGGCTGCCTGCAAACGGGCTGCTGCCGAAGCCAAGTCGTAGTTGCGTTGCAAGGCCTCGGCGATGATCCGGTCCAGCTGCGAATCCCCGAATTCCGTCCACCACCGGCCCCGCACCTCGCCCTCCTCCAGCGTCATCGATTGCCAGCTCTGGGGAACCGGCACTTCAACCTGCGGATCCAGCCGTGCCGGCGCCTTGGCGCATGCGGAGAGGAGGAGCAGGAGGAGGAGGCAGAGACAGTTCGCAGTTCGCAGTTCGCAGTTGGCAGTTGGAGAGGGGAGAGGGGAGAGGCTGTAGGCTGGAGGCTGTAGGCTGCAGATGGCAGAGGGGGAGTCCGACAAAGGGGGCGACGCTTGCCGAGCTCCCTCCCTTCTGCCGGTTTCCGGTCTCCGGTTTCCGGCCTCCTTTCCCGAACTGCGCAACGCGAACTGCGCAACTGACAACTGACAACTGACAACTGGCGTCATCTTGCCACCTCCGCCCGCAGCCCCGCCGTTACAAACGCCTTCATGTGTTTGAGGACGGTTTCCGCATCTGCCGGGTCACAGTGCCCTCGGGTGACCTTTTCGATTGCCTGGGGCGCCGCCAGGGTAAAGGCCATGGCGCCCACCATGAAATTCAGCTTCCAAAACAGCTCCTCTTCCGTGAATCCGGGCAGGGCGACCTGCAGCGCTTGGTGAAAGCGCTTTGCCGTCACTGAGAAAAGTTCATGGAGGAGCTGGGGCATGAAATCCCCGGCCTCGGAGTGGACCCTGCCCATCAGGCGCATGAAAATGGCCCGTTGGGGGTCGAGGCTGAGGCGCACAGCGGGTCCGATGAAGGCCTCGACAATTGCCTCCAGCGAGGGAAGGCCGGCTGAGGCTTCCTTCAGGCAGGCCTCCAGAAGATGCAGCCGTTCCTGAGTGATCGGCTCCACACGGCGGGAAAGCACCATGCGGATGAGGGCTTCCTTGGATCCGAAATGGTAGTGGGCCGAGGCCAGGTTGACGCCCGCTTCAGCCGTGATGGCACGCACCGAGGTGCCGGCAAAGCCGTTGTCGGCGAAAAGCCGCTCGGCAGCATCCAGGATCTTCTCTTGAGTGGTCGGCTCTTGCAGCGCATCCGCCAGCGTCACAGCGCCTCCTCGAAAGCATGATCAAACGTTTCAATCAATCGTTTAAATTGTACGTTTAACTGGACTCTTCGTTCAAGTTTCTTGAGGGGGTTTTCGAATTAGGCCTCGAAAAGTGCATTCCGAACGGATTCCAGAGTTTCGCGCCAAGCCGCAAAGTCGCAAAGAACGCAAAGTGTCTGACATTTGCGACTTTGCGTGAGGTCCACTCAGGGCTCTCTTCTCGTCACCCCGGATCGTGGCCAAGCTTCAATCACAGCAAAGCTGAAGAAAAGGAGAATTCCGAACTCCGCCTTTTCCACTTTTCCTTGACAACCATAAGCAGAGGAATAGAATGGATTCATGTTTAACGGAGAGCAGATCTACCTCAAGCCCAACGTAATGATGGAGCCGCTGGTGGACCAGTGGTACGCCTGGTCCCACCTGGTTTCCCCGGCCACTTTTGCCATGAACCTGGTGGAGCGCCACCTGAAGATCATGGAGTCGTATGCCCGGGCGCCCATGGTTCATGCTGCGGCGGTCAAGAATCCGGCCATGCTGGGCGGCCCCTTCATCGACCTGGGAGGCAAGAAGGTACCCGAGATCAAGCAGCTCATCGACAAGACCCGTCGGCTGCGCTTGCGCCCCATCGAATTCCAGAAGGCTGTCATCGAACTGGACGAAATGCTGCGCAACGAAGCCTCCGGCTTTTCACTGGAGCCCCTTTACGACAAGATTCCCCCCATTTTGAAGGGCTTTGTCGAATTGGTCTACGACCTCAACAACCATCCCTCCTTCCGCTTCATTGAACCCCTGCTCTACCGCAGCGACAATTACGACCCCTCCATGCAGAGCCTGATGCTGTCGCTCATCGAACAGGACGACCGGCCCTTCATTTTGAGCACCCCCCGCTTGATCGGCGAAAACGAACTGCACTTGGAGATCCCCTTTGCCGATGAGCGCATCGACGAACTTTTCCGCATGCGCAGGATCCCCCAGACTTTTTCCGCCATCAAGGACAAGCTGGGGATCGACAGCCGACAGGATGAACAGTTCGCCAAACTTTTTACGGCAGATCCCTCTCCCTCATACTCCAACTATGAGGGCAGCGGCGCACGCTGGCGCTATTTCGGGCACGCCTGCATCCTGGTCGAAACGGAAACCACCAGCATCCTGCTCGACCCGGTGCTCAGCTACACCTACGAAAGCGACATCTCGCGCTACACCTATGCCGATTTGCCCGACCAGATCGACTACGTGCTGATCACCCACAATCACCAGGACCACATTCTCTTTGAGACCATCCTGCAATTGCGCCACCGCATCAGGAACGTGGTGGTGCCGCGCAACGGCAGCGGCGCCCTGCAGGATCCGTCGCTCAAGCTGATGATGGAAGCAGTGGGCTTTGACAGCGTCATCGAATTGAACGAGATGGACGAAATCCGCACCGAGAGCGGCCGCATCATCGGGCTGCCCTTCTTCGGCGAGCACGCCGACCTGGACATCCGCACCAAGCTGGCCTACTGGGTGGAAGTCGACAACCACGTGCTGCTTTTCGCCGCCGATTCCTGCAACATCGAACCCCAGGTCTACCGCCACCTCCACAAGCTTCTGGGAGACATCGATGCCCTCTTTTTGGGCATGGAATGCGACGGCGCCCCTCTTTCCTGGCTTTACGGGCCCCTGCTCACCAAGCCCCTGGAGCGCAACAAGGATCAAGCCCGGCGGCTGGCCGGTTCCAACTACCTGCGGGGCATCGAAATCGTCAACTCCTTCTCGCCCAAAGAGGCCTACGTCTACGCCATGGGCCAGGAGCCCTGGCTGAACTACATCATGAGCAAGAAGTACACCGAGGAGTCCAACCCCATCATCGCCTCCAACCAGCTCATTGAAGACTGCCGCCAACGGGGGGTCCAGGCAGAAAGGCTCTTCGGAGAAAAGGAGATCCTGCTGAACTGAGCAGTTGCATGGCTTGCCAAAGCAAGGTTCGGTTCCCCGGCGCGCTGTGGAACAGGGAACAAGGAGCAGTCCGGCTCTCTTCCGTGTTCCCTGTTCCGTGTTCCCTGTTCCATCCAATCGGCAGTATTGCCCCCAGCCACACCTTTCGCAGACCAAAAATATTCAAGAGGATTTGTTTGACGT
>JANQFM010000469.1 GCA_028277865.1 Acidobacteriota bacterium | reverse complement strand
CCCCTCCCCTTCCAGTACGCCGACTACGCCCTTTGGCAGCGCCGCTGGCTGCGGGGCGAACTGCTGGAACGGCAGCTGGCCTACTGGCAGCGCCGTCTTGAAAATGCCGCGACTTTGCAGCTTTACACCGATCGCCCCCGGCCCAACCTGCAGGCGCATCGCGGCGGACAGCTGCAGATCCAGCTGCCGGCCCAGTTGCCTGAGGCCTTGCAGCGTCTCAGCCGACAGCGCGGCGCCACTTTGTTCATGACCATGCTGGCCTCATTTCAGGCGCTGCTGCACCGTTACACGGGTCAAAACGACATCGTGGTGGGGACTCCCATCGCCAACCGCCACCATGCGGAAGTTGAGCAGCTCATCGGATTCTTCGTCAACACCTTGGTCATGCGGGCCGATTTCGGCAGCAGCCCTTCGTTTTCGGAACTGCTCGAAAAGGGCAGCGAAGCGGCCCTGGAGGCCTATCAGCACCAAGACCTGCCTTTCGAGAAGCTGGTCGATCATTTGCATGTGGAGCGGGATCTGAGCCGCAATCCGGTTTTCCAGGTCATGTTTGCATTGCACACGCCGCATGCGGACTCGCTGCAGATCTCCGGATTGGCTGTGCGTCCTCTTGCCGTCCAGAACCGGACGGCTCACTTCGACCTGACTTTGGAAGTCAATGAAGACCCGGAGGGGTTGCAGGGGACGTTCGTCTACGATTCGGACCTTTTTGACCGCACCAGCATTTCGCGCATGGCCCGCCACTGGTCGAAGCTGCTGCAAGGCATCGCCCAGGATCCCAACCGGCGCCTGAGCCAAATCCCCCTGCTGGCACCCACCGAAGAGCGTCAAATCCTGCGCGATTGGAACTGCACTTCAACCGACTTTCCGAGGAAGGCATGCCTGCACGATCTCTTCGAGGAGCAGGTTGAGCTTTACCCGGAGGCACCCGCCTTGAGGGATGGCCAACAACATTTCAGCTACTCGGAACTGGACCGGCAGGCCAACAAATTGGCTCACCGCCTGGTGCGATCGGGCGTAGGGCCGGATTCGGTGGTGGCTTTAGGCATGGAGCGCTCGGCGCAGATGGTCATATCGATGGTGGCGACCGTCAAGGCTTCGGGCGCTTATTTGCCTGTCGACCCCGAATTGCCGTTTCAGCGTCGCCTTTTCATGCTGCAGGACGCTCAGCCTCAAGTGCTGCTGACCCTACGTCCGCCCGAGGCCAAGCTGGCCACCGGGCCGCACCGGACGATGCTCTTCGAAGATCCCGGCCCGCCGACCGATGGCGAAGGTTCACAGGCGCCCGTCAGCCGTGCCTCGGCCACCAACCTGGCCTATGTCATCTACACCTCGGGCTCGACCGGACGCCCCAAGGCGGTCGAATGCACCCATCGGGGACTGGTCAACCTGCTGAGCTGGTACCGTCAGCTCTATGGCTGGGGGCTGGGCGACCGGATGCCCCAGTTGGCGGAATCGGGCTTTGATGCCTCAGTGTGCGAGATCTGGAGCTGCCTGGCTGTCGGCGCTGAACTGCACATCGTCCCCGACGAAATCCGCCTCTCGCCTGCCGAACTGCTCGACTGGATGGACAAGCGCTCCATCACAGGATGCTTTTTGCCCACTCCTTTGGCGGAAGCGGCCTTGAGGGAGGAATGGCCTGCAACCCTGAACCTGAAAGCCTTGTTGACGGGCGGAGACCGCTTGCAGCGCGGCGCGCCCCGCAGCAATCCGGTCCCTTTCTTCAACACCTACGGCCCCACCGAGAACGCTGTCGAGACAACCTGGTACCTGGTGCCGCCCGGATCGGTTTCGCCTCCCATCGGTCGCCCCATGAACAACGTGCGGCTGTACGCCCTGGATCGGGAGCTGAATCTGATCCCTGCAGGAGTGGGAGGGGAGCTGCACATTGCCGGCGATGGGCTGGCCCGCGGCTACTTAAGGCGTGCTGGATTGACAGCCGAACGGTTCATCCCCGACCCCTTTGCCGTTCGGCCGGGCGAGCGCCTCTACAAGACCGGCGACCTGGTCAGGAACCTCCCCGGAGGGGAACTCGACTTCCTGGGCCGCATCGACCATCAGGTCCAGGTGCGGGGCGTGCGCGTCGAACTGGGAGAGATCGAGGCTGTCCTGGCCGAGTGCCCGCTGGTGCAGGATGGGGTGGTGCTGGCACCCTTCGACTCCGAGGGTCAGCGGCGGTTGGTGGCCTATGTGGTGTGGAGGGAGGGGGAGGGAGAGGGAGAGGGGAGAAACCGCAGAGAGCGCGGAGGGGGAGCTCAGAGATCGGAGAGAAGATCTTCTCAGCGGCCTCTTCGTCTTTACTCTGCGTCTTCTGCGGT
>JANQFM010000454.1 GCA_028277865.1 Acidobacteriota bacterium | reverse complement strand
AGTTGGCAGTTGGCAGTTGGCAGTTGGCAGTTGGCAGTTGGCAGTTGGCAGTTGGCAGTTGGCAGTTGGCAGTTGGCAGTTGGCAGTTGGCAGCAAGAGAGTCTAAGCCAATGCATCAAAGCGCCCGGATTGCCGGACGTTGCCTGACAACCGGCTGGCTCAGAAAGATTGCACCCTCCCCTGAGTTTGGACGATACTCTCCGACTGACAACTGACAACTGACAACATGAGTTTTCCAGTCGATCGTGAAAAGCTGCGGCGCGTACGGGAGAGGATGAAACGGGAGGGCGTCGAGGCCTTGCTGGTTCGGGCGCCGGACAATGTGCTTTACCTGACCAACTACTGGCCCATGAAAGGCTACGCCTGCGCCGTGTTTCCCTGTGAAGGAGAGCCGCTGCTGATCGTCATCGAGCCGCAGTTTGCCGAGGCGCACAGCATGGCCTGGACGGAGGAGATCCGGACCTTCAAGTTTTACGATGAAGCCGATCCTCGTCCGCCCACGGCCCGTTCACTGGACGCCGGACTGCAGGCGCTGCACGATCTTGGCCTCAACGGAAAGGTCGGAATCGAGCTGTCCCAGGGATCTCAGATCTGTGACCGGATGGTGGGCGAGCCGACCGTTTACACGCTGCCTTACTTCGAGGCCTGCCGCGCCTCGGTGGCAGAGATGGTGGATGCTACACCGCTGCTGGCCGAATTGCGCATGATCAAGACCGGGCAGGAAATCGAGCGCATGCGTTTGGCCAACCAGCTGGCGGCCGAAGGGATGGAATATGCCCGACGGCACATTCGCCCCGGAATGAAGGAAAGTCAGGTGGCGGCCATGATCGAAGGGCGTATCCACGAGTTGGGCGTCGGTTATCAGAATGGCCGCGTCCAGATGGCGCGGGCATTCACGCTGGTCTGGTCGGGGCCGGGGATTGCCACCTTCACGGCTACCGGCAGCCGTCCGGTGCAAGAAAACGAACCCACTCTGGTGGAGCTGTGGGTGTGCGCCGACGGATATTGGACCGACCTGACCAAAAACCTCTGCCCGGGCACTCTCAGCGACCGGTACAGCCGCCTTTTGGACCTCCTCTTGGCCACCATGCAGGAAGCCGCCGAATATGCCCGCCCCGGCGCCAGCCTGGCCGAATTGGACCGCCTTATCCGTGTCCGGCTGGCCGAGGGAGGCTATCCGGGGCAGCCCTCCCACCCGGTCGCCCACGGCGTCGGCGCCCGCGCCCACGAACCTCCCTTTGCCCATCAAGCAGCAGCGGGAACAATCCAGTCCGGAATGGTGCTGGCCATCGAGCCAGGTGCTTACTGGGAAGGCGGCGGCGGATTGCGGGTGGAGGACAATTTTTGGGTGACGGAGGAGAAGACCGAGCAACTGTGCCCTTACCCTGACGACTTCCGGGCGCCCGCCAATACCCCTTTTCGCGGGCCTCCTGCTTGAGGTAATCTCTCCCCCATGCTGGACCCCGGACTGAGCGAGCGCATACTCTCCCACATCGACAAAGACGCCATCCTGCAGATGTCCAAGGACGTCATCTCCATCCCCAGCCCCACCGGAGAGGAATTGGAGATGGGCCGCTACATGCAATCCACCTTCCAGGAAATGGGGCTTTCCGTCTCCTGGCAGGAGGTCGAGCAGGGGCGTCCCAACGTACTGGGATTGCTGGAAGGTCAGGGCGAAGGCAAAAGCCTGATGTTCAACGGCCACATGGACACCTCCTACACCGGCCGCGAACCCCACCTGACCGGCATCGGGTTCAAGCCCCATCCGGTCATCCGGGAGGGAGTCATCTATGGACTGGGCATCTACAACATGAAGGGCGCCCTGGTCTGCTACACCCAGGCCTTGAAGGCCGTCCTGTCCAGCGGGCTGCGATTGCAGGGGGATGTGATGATCGCCGCCGTGACGGGCGAGATCGAAAAGTCGCAGTGGGGCGAAGAGTATTCAGGCAAACAGTACCGGGGATACGGCAAGGGAAGCCACCACCTGGTGGTTCACAGCCCCACGCCCGACATGTGCATCCTGGGCGAGCCCACCGACATGAAGATCGTACTTGGGCATTACGGTTCGATGTGGGTGAGGATCTCCACCGCCGGACCCTACATGCACACGGGATTCAGCTCCGGTCGGCAAAGGGAAAATTCCATCCGGCGCATGCACAAGGTGCTGGACAGGATCATCGAGTGGATCGAGGCTTGGAAGGAAAAGGCGGCCTACGGCGGGCACCAGGGGGTCGTCAACCTGGGAGGAATCAATGGAGGGCATGCCTGGAGGGCCACCCGGATGCCCGAACGCACCGACCTCTACATGGACGTGCGAGTGCCTCCCGCCTTGCCCATGGCCCAAGCCCGCCGGGAGGTCCGGAGCCTGGTACGCAACCTGCAGGAACGCTATCCGGACTGGGGCATCGAGTACGAGGTTTACGTTTCAGCGCCGGGAGCGGAAATCAGTCGCCGGCACGAAATGGTCCAGGCCATCGATGCCGCCCACAGCCAGGTCTTGGGCCAGCCTCCGGAGTACGGAACGGTGATCTGGAGTTCGGACGCCTCGGTGCTGACCCGCTACGGCATCGAAACCGTCAATTACGGGCCTTCCAGCGGGGTACGCAAGGCGGACGGGGAGAAGGTTCCCATCGATGTCATGCTCAACACCACACGAGTCTACGCCCTGACCATCGCCCACGTCTGCGGGATGGAGTAAGAGGGTTTCGCGCCAAGACGCCAATTTCGCCAAGAGACATCTGGATGAAGCACTGTCCCTTCTGACAACTGCCAACTGACAACTGCCAACTGACAACTTTGCGCGAAACCTAATCCCCCCAAGCCGCCACCGGGTTTCGCAGCACCCCGATGCCCTCGATTTCGCACTCCATCACATCGCCGGGCTTGAGGAACCAGGCCTGGGGATCGTCGCTGAAGGCCGCAACCCCCGAGACGGTCCCCGTCGACAACACATCCCCTGCGCTGTAACCCATTGAGGAATAGTGGGACAGGATTTTCGGAATGGTCACGGCCATCTTGCTGGAATGCGACACTTGGCGGCGCTCGCCGTTGACGCGCAACTCCATGGCCAGGTTGTGGGGGTCTTCGATCTCGTCGCAGGTGACGATCCAGGGGCCCAGCGGGCAGAAGGTGTCGATGCCCTTGCATAGGCTGAAGACGCCAGACTCCATTTCGCGCCGCTGGATGTCCCGTGCCGTGATGTCGTTGAAGATGGTGTAGCCGCCGATGTAATCCGAAGCTTCTTGCGGGCTGAAGTGGCGTCCGCTTCTTTTCATCACCACGCATAATTCCAGTTCATAGTCGAGTTCCTGGGTGAGGTGATGAGGATAGATGACCGGCTGTTCGTGCCCGATGATGGCGTCCACGTTTTGGAAAAAGACGATCCAAGGCCGGACCGGGTGGGAGAATCCCGACTTGACAGCTTCTTCGTGGTGCTCACGGAAGTTGCCTGCGGTGTGGAAGAATTTTTTGGGCACAATGGGCGCCTGCAAGAGAATGTCGTCAGTGACTTGCAGCAGAGGCTCGCCGCAGGAGCCGTTTTCGTGCCCCTTTTCCAGCACCCAGTCCAGGGCTGCCGCCGCCGCATCCAGGCTGCGGTCACCTCCTTCGA
>JANQFM010000383.1 GCA_028277865.1 Acidobacteriota bacterium | reverse complement strand
TCCCGAATTGGAAGGAACGGAATTCTCCGGATCCGTCACCTTGGAAGTCGACAAGGATTTTTCCTTCGCAGCTATCGCATTGGAGCAAGGCACCGGCGTATTTACGACGTTGCCGGTTGCGCCACTGAAGGGTCGGCATTGATCATCGGGCTAAATGAAGCGCGCATACCGAATGGATTCCGGAGTTTCACGCAAAGTCGCAAAGAAGGGAAGAGGCTTATCAGGTGCCTTTGCGGGAGACCCGCTCTTTGCCCGAGTCGCGCTTGTTTCTTGAGGCTTCGAAAGGAAGGATTGGAGGCGGCGGCCGGATTCGAACCGGCGCATAAAGGTTTTGCAGACCTCTCCCTTACCACTTGGGTACGCCGCCTCGCGCACCCACATTATAGTCTCAACCGCTCCATCCGAACAAGGCTCCTGCGGAATGCCGCTGACTCTGTGCACTCAATGCCTGCGTGGCTGTCCAGTGAGATGGAATCAGCCAGAGACGCTCAGAACGACCTTCCCGAACTGCTTGCCGCTTTGCAGGTATTGCAAAGCCTGCTTGCCCTGGGAAAGGGGAAAGGTCCGGTCGATGGGGGCGGTGAGGCGGCCTTGGCCCAACAGGCGAACCACTTCGCGGTACTCCCGTGCATTGGCCATGGTGGAGCCCAGAATCCGGACCTGTTTCCAAAAGATGAGGGGAATGTTGGTGGCCGGAGTAGGACCTGTGGTGGCGCCGCAGGTGACAATGCAGCCTCCCTTGCGGACGATCTTGAGGCTCTGCAGCCAGGTTTCGGCACCCACGCTGTCCACTACGATATCCGTGCCGCGCTTGCCGGTCTCGCGAAGCACTTGATCAACCACATCGCTGCTGCGGTAGTTGTAAGCAAAGTCAGCACCCAGTTCTTGGGCGCGTTTCAGCTTCTCGTCACAGCTGGAGCTGACGAAAACGCGCGCCCCGCTCACCCTGGCGATCTGAAGGCAAGCTGTGGAGACGCCGCTGCCGATGCCGTGAATGAAAACGTCCTGAGCGGCCTGGATGCGGGCCTGGCTCTTGAGCATCCGCCAAGCGGTCAAAAAAACCAGCGAAAAAGCGGCCGCCTGCTCAAATTCGACTCCATCGGGGATCTTCAAGAGGCTTGCTTCGGGCGCCTGGAAATACTCGGCAAAGGTGCCGGGCAGGTGCTCCCCGATCAGTTTCAAGCGGATGCACAGGCTGTGCTCCCCCTGCAGGCAAAACTCGCAGCGCCCGCACCAAACGCAGGCGTTGAGCATTACCCGGTCTCCCGCAGCGAAAGATTCAACGCCCTCTCCGACCTGCTCGACCACCCCCGCGCCGTCCGAACCCGGTACATGGGGCATCTCCAGATTCAATCCGGGCAATCCTCCCAACACATAAAGGTCCAGGTGGTTGAGGGCCGCCGCCCGCGTCCGCACCAGCACCCAACCCGGCCTCACCTCCGGCAGGGGCACCTGTGCAAAGCCCAGCTGCTCCAAATCACCGTGCTGGCGAATGACTACAGCTTCCATGATGAAGCACACTCTCTCGCTGACAACTGACAACTACTTATTCCCGCAGCTTCTTGGTGAGGGACGGGACGATTTCGAAGAGGTCGCCGACGATGCCGTAAGTGGCGATGTTGAAGATGGGGGCGTTGGCGTCACTGTTGATGGCCACAATGCAGTTGGCCGACTTCATTCCCACCACGTGCTGGATGGCGCCCGAGATGCCGCAGCCGATGTAGAGCTTGGGCGAGACCGTCTGGCCCGAGCTTCCGATCTGGCGTTCGCGCTCCAGCCAGTCGTTGTCCACCACCGGACGGCTGGCGCCGATCTCGGCGTTGAGGGCTTGGGCCAGGTCTTCGATGATCTTGAGGTTGTCGGCCTTCTTGATGCCGCGCCCCACTCCGACTATGACATCGGCCTTGTTTAGGTCGACCTTGCCCTTCATGGCCTGAATGGCTTCCAGCTGGACGCGGTTTTCGGGGACGCTGGAAAGATCGACGCTGCGGCTTTCGACAGTCCCACTGCCTTCCTCCAGATCGTCGATTGGGACGGCGCCCGCCTGCAGGGTGATGATCCAGGGCGGCTCGGAGTGGATTTTGATGTCTGCGTTGAGCTTGTTGCGGAACATCTGGCGGACAAAGACCAGTTGGCCCTCGTTCAACCGGTAGCCGATGCAGTCGGTGACCAGCCCCCGGCCCAGGGCGGCAGCAACTTTTGGGGCCAAGTCGATATTTTGGTAGATGTGGGCCATCAGCAGCAGGTCGGGCGTATCCGCCTGCACAATCTGCTGCAGGGCGGCCGTGTAGGCGTCCGGGTCGTATTCGGCCAGCCGGTCGTCCTGAGCGGTAATGACCGAATCGACTCGCTTGCCGGCAACCTGGCCGGCCAAATCAGCCGTCTGCTGCCCCAAAAGGACAGCGTGCAGGGTCTTGCCGGTCCCCGAAGCGATCTGCTGCCCCAGGGCCAGGGCCTCCCAGGATCCGCCCCGAATCTTCCCTTGGCCATGATCAATCAGTACGTAGATTTTTCCAGGCATGAGATTCTAGTTGTCTGAGAAGAGGGAGTCGGGGATCAGGAGTCGGGAGTCAGGAAGAATGCGGGGGAGAGGTCCAAAGTCTATGGTCGAAGGCCGTATCTTTCAGAGTGAACGGCCCGTTGGCCTCTTTTTTCTGGATCCTCTCTTCCTGATTCCTGACTCCTGACTCCTGATTCCTCCTTACAGAACCCTTGCTTCTTTCCTTAGTTTGTCTACCAGCGTGTTGACGACGGTTTCGGTGTCTCCTTGCAGGATCTCCGCCTTGCTGGCGGATTCTTCGAAATAGAGCCGGCTGACTTCCAGCCGGGGCAGGGAATCGAGGTTGAGGCCCAGTTCGTCCAGCGCGATGCGCCGGATCTCCTTTTTCTTGGCCTGCATGATTCCCTTCAGGGAAGCGTAGCGCACCTGGGAGATGCCCGCTTGGATGGTCAGGACGGCAGGCAGGGGCATCTCGACCCACTGGAACCATCCGGCTTCCATCTCGCGCAGGGCCTTGACCTTTCCCTGCTCCGGCAAGGCTTCAACTTCCATCACGATGGTGGCATGCGGCAGGCCCAGCAATTGGGCCAGGATGGTTCCTGTTTGGCCGTAGCCGAAGTCGTCGGACTGGGTGCCTGCCAAGATCAAGTCGCACTCCTCATCGCGCAGGGCTCCAGCCAAGACGGCCGCTGCGGCATGAGGGCTTCTGACCTTGTCTTCTTCGTCCTCGACCAGGATGGCCCGATCAGCACCCATGGCCAGCCCTTTGCGGATCGACTTTTCAGAGCGAGTCCGGCCGATGGAAAGGATGGTGACCTCGCCTGCATGTTTTTCCTTCAGCTTGAGCGCCTCCTCCAGGGCATACTCATCGCATTCATTGATTTCGGCAGTGACCCCGGATTCGTCGATCCAGCTTTGGGCGCTGTTGATCCGGTATCGGGTCTCCCGGCCTGGAACCTCTTTTAAGCAGGTGACGATATTCATTTCTTGAACAGCCTCTCGAAGGCTTCACGGGCATCCAGAGGGTTGGAGGGCGCCTGCGAGACGGAGCTGGTCTTCTTTTCGACTCGAGTTCTGGCTTCGAAAAAAGAGCACAGGTTGGCGGCGTTTTTGCCGGCGACGCGTTCGCTGATGGGCTGGGTGCATTCAAACCGGGCCGAGGTGTCGAAATAGACGCAGTTTCGGCAGGTGTGCAAGTCGGCCCGACAGCTTGGGCAGGTGCTGTCCGGCTTGATTTCGGTCATGGAGCGCGGCATCGAGGCGCCGCACTTGGAACACCTCATCACGGCCTGGAACCCCATCATGCGCGGCGACCGGGGGCCTTCTCGGGCAGCTCGTCTGCGCGGTTTGGGACGGTCTTCCTGGCCCTGGCCCCCGCCTCCGTCCTGATAGCCGGGCTGGCGATACTTTCTGCTCATGGTTTCACTCTTTCCGGGCTGATTCCTGAACGGCGCAGCAGGCGCTGAACGAGGAGCACAGCCCTAAAGACCTCCGGATCCTGGAATCAGATGGCCGTCCGCCCGGGCTTTGATGGGACAGCTTGGAGCGATCCTGGGAACCTGAATCGACCGCGGCAGAGGATTGCAGATAGGAACAGCGGCCGGAACTGTGACAGAACTTCCCCTCCCCTGCGGTCCAGCCTGAGAGGAACCCCTGAAGCCCGTCCAGAAGATTCTATTTCATCGGGCGCATTGGATTCAAGGGTAAGCAGAATCGTCCAGGTCAGTTTGCCGTTACGGTTCGCAGCCTGGACCCGCCGGATCGCATACTCTGAGGAACCCTGGACTTTGGACTGTAGGGTTTTCGCCCCCCCTGTCCTCTCCTATGCGCCAGGGCGTGACCAGCGAGCCAGCCTGCCCCCCCGGTGAGCTCCCTGGACCATCATGAACTCGCCCAGGTTTTCCATTGTCACCAGGCCCACCAACTCTCCTCTGCTCAGGATAGGGATGGATCGGCACTGGCACTCGCGCAGGCGAGCAAAGACGTTTTCCATCATCTCGGCCGGCTCAGCGGTTTGAAAGTCCCTTTCCATCACATCGTCCACCCGCGCAAAGTCGCCCTGCTCCTTGAGGCCGGTGATCAGAGAAGGCCGGGTCAGCACTCCAACCAGCTCCTGACGGTGAACGACGGGAAAGTCCTGCTGAAATCCGTCCAGCAGCATTCGGGCCACTTCCTCCAGCGACTGGCTGGGCGAGACTGTTTGAAAGCGGGTGATCATGGCTTTGCTGATCGGCATTCCAGACATGGCCGATTTCATCTGCACCATCCCCGCTTCCTCAGAGGCGGCAATCCAGACGAAAAGGGCGATGAAGATCAGGAGTGGATTGACGAAAAGGCCCACAAAACCGAACAGCAAGGCCATGGCCTGACCGATTTGAGCGGCTATCTGAGTGGCTGAAACATACTCCATCCGCATGGCCAGAAGAGCCCGTAGGACGCGTCCGCCGTCCATTGGAAAGGCAGGCAGCATGTTGAACATGACCAGCAAGATGTTGATCCACAACAGAAAAAGAGGAATATCGTGGATGATCGGGCCATCCGGCACTTGGTCCGGAAGGCCGCCGGTGGAAAAGAGCACCAAGAAGATGCCGATGGCCAGGACTACGTTGACTGCTGGTCCGGCCAAAGCCACCAGCAACTCCTGCTTGGGATCTTCGGGCATCCGCTCCAGGCGGGCCACGCCGCCGATGGGCAGCAAAGTGATGTCTCGGGTGCCGATTCCGAATCGCCGGGCAGTCAGGGCGTGACCGAACTCGTGCAGGACTACAACCACAAAAAGCAGCAAGACCGACGCCATGCCGATCAGGATCTCGGTGAGGTTCTGTCCCTGGCTGTAAAACAAGAAGGCTATCCAGCCCAGCAAAAGCAGGAAGGTGAGGTGCATGTAAACGCCGATCCCGGCGATTGTCACCAGCTTGATGGACCACTTCATCGTCGATCTCCACTATTCATTCTACATCTTACAGGAGGGTTTCACGCAGAGGCGCTGAGGCGCAGAGGAGGGGATGAGGGGAAGAAGAAACCGCATGAACTGCGGTTTCCGAGTCTCTCTCCTTCTTCTCCTTCCCCTCCTCTGCGTCTTTGCGCCTCTGCGTGAAACCTCAGATTCCGGCCAAAAGTCGCAGTTTGTCCAGCCAGGTGACGGGTTGCGGGGGGGCGGAATCGGCCTGCAGGGCCAGCAGCTTTCCGCGCAGGCGGGGGTTGCGGTTCAGGGAATGCGCGATGCGGCGCGCCACAGCCGGGTATTGCAGCGCCAACAGCAGGTCTTCTGCAAATTGATAGGCAGGCAGGAAATAACGGTCGCGTAGCCGGGTGTAGTCAGCCAAGTCGGCAGCCTGCAGACGATCCTCCCGGAGTCGATCCTTCAAGACTTCCGCCGCCAGTTCGGCATCGCGCAAAGCCAGGGTCATCCCCTGGCCGGTGACCGGATCGACGGCGCCGGCAGCGTCACCCAGCAGAATCAGCCGACGGCCGTGGCTGCGGTCCAGGCGCTTTCCCAGAGGAGCGGCTGATTGGACGTCTTGAGGGGCACATCCCTCCGGAATCCGGGCCAGAAGTCTGGGGAAGCCTTCCAGAAAGCGTAGAAAGGTCCGCGCCGAAGCGCCTCCCAGATTGCGGCACGGAAAGGGAAGCAGCAGGGTCAGCAGCGCACCTCCGTCCGTTTGCGGCGCCACGTAGGCCTCGCCTCTGGGCGTGGTGTGAACATCGACCCGCGAATTGTCGCCGCAGTACTCGGCAAAGCGGGCGCGCAACGCAAAGCGGCGATAGCGGCCGGTGCGGGCTCCGATGCCGAAGCGACGCGGCCAGGCTGAGCGGATCCCGTCGGCACCAATGAGCAAGCGTCCCTGAAATCTCTCGGCCTGGCCGTTGCGGCGAGCAACCACCTGGACGGCACCTGCTCCGGTCGAGGCCCGGCGCACCGTTCGGCCCG
>JANQFM010000292.1 GCA_028277865.1 Acidobacteriota bacterium | reverse complement strand
TGATGCGATTTCGATCCAGGAATTCCAGGTAGGGGATCGCGTACTTGCGGCTGATCCCGAAGAGATCCTTGAAGTCGGCCACCGAAAAAGCTTCGCCTTGGGGGAAGCGTTTCTTCAGTCGATGCCTCAGCTCCTCCAGGCGGTTGGCGGGCAGGACCACGCTTTCGGTGATACGGACCAACTCTCCCTGCTCCAGCAAGAAGAAGTAAAGGTCGCGCACCTGTTTTTCGGGATGAGGGAGTTGCCGGCACAACTCGGCCAGCGAAGGAGGATTCCAGTTGCTGTCAGCGATGGTTTCCAGAATCTTGCGGCGCAATTGTTGTTGGCGGTCGTCCAACTTCACCTCACGCCCGACCAGCCCCACCTTGCCCGCCCCGATCCGCACCAGCCCTTCTTGAGCCAGAGCCTCCATGACGAACTGGAAAAAGGAGGCCGTGGCCCGGACGAAGAATCGCTTTTTGATCTCTTCGCTGGAAGCGCCGCTGGCCAAGGGCTGGCGGGTGTGAAAGCGGTCCAGGAATTTCAGGATGCGCTGTCGCAGGGATTGCAGGCTGGACCGGGACAAAGCCAGAAGTGGCTCCTGAGGCACCAGTACCAAGCTCTCCCGTTGCTGCAATGCCTGCCGGACCTGCTGGGCCTGAATCCCGCAACGGGCGGAAAGCTCCTTCAGGTCCAGCCCCTTCTCTCCGCTGCGGCTGATGAAATACTCCAGAAATGCGCCCGTTTCCCGGCCGTCCCCCTGCTCCAGTCGGCGGGCCAGCTGCAGCAGGGCCGGGACGACCTGCTGACGTTCCTTCTTGGGGTGTTTCTTGGGAGCCGGATCCAAGATCACCCCTCCGCCGATGGTGCGCATGGGCGAATAGCGGCGCAGGATGAAGCGGTCTTTGACGCAGGCCACTGTGGGCGTGTCCAGGCGCAGCTGAACCAAAGCTGCCTGGCCTGGCTCGATCTGATCGCCCTCCAGCAGGTACACCCGCCCCAGCAATTCGGCGCTGCCATGATGGAAGCGCACCGGGCTGCGTTGCTTGAGGGGCGAAGGGGCGTCGTCGAGTAGGTGAATCTGGGCGTCGAACATGTAGGAGGGCCGGAAAACGCCCACCGGACCCAGCAGCATTCCCCTTTCCAGATCTTGCTTTTCCAAGCCCGACAGGTTGAGGGCCGTCCGTTGCCCGGCCCGTGCCAGGGTGGATTTTTGGTTGAAGATCTGCACTCCCCTCACCTTGGCCTGCTTGCCGGTGGGATAGACTTCGACGGTTTGATCGACTTCGATTTGGCCTGCGTAGGGCGTCCCTGTGGCGACGGTCCCGAAGCCCCGGATGGTGAAGACCCGGTCCACGTGCAGGCGAAAATGGTGCCCTTCAAGCGACGCCAAAGCCGACTTTTCCTCGTGAATGGTCGCCAGGATGGCCTCCTTCAGCTCGTCGATCCCCTGGCCGCTCAGACTGTCGACCGCCACTACGCGGGCACCTTCCAAAAAGCTGCCCGAAACCAGATCGCGGACCTCCTCCTCCACCAGTTCCAGCAGTTCCTCTTCGATGTTGTTCTTCTTGGTCAGGGCGATGAGCCCGTGGGGGATGCCCAGCAGCTTGCAGATCTGAAAGTGCTCCACCGTCTGGGGCATGACCGACTCATCGGCGGCCACCACCAAAAGCGCCAGGTGGATGCCTCCTATGCCCGTCAGCATGTTCTTGACGAATCTTTCGTGGCCGGGGACGTCGATGAAGCCGACCCGGCAGCCGTCCAGCTCCATGTGGGCGAATCCGATGTCGATGGTGATGCCGCGCCGTTTCTCTTCCTTGAGGCGGTCGGCGTCGATGCCGGTGAGGGCTTTGACCAAGGTCGTCTTGCCGTGATCGATGTGCCCCGCCGTCCCGATAATCACATCTCGCATGTAATGAGTAAAATAGCAGATCCGAGGAGCGGGCAGCCCAGCTCAATCGGATGGCCGGAATCCGATGGACGGGATGCATTTCTCAACGACGTGGGTCTCATCGACCGCGGCGGTTGAGTGGATTTTGCAAGGTAGCAATGAACTGGATCAGCCTTCTTGTCGCCATTAGCTTCGTTGTTGGCACTGCGCCGAAAGGGCATCCGCTCGGACAAGCCCAACCGATCGGGCCCAAGACTGACCTGGAAAGGCCTCTTGCAGCCGGGGACCAGCACGAGTACTCAGTCGATCTCGAAGAGGGTTCTTTCCTCTACCTGGTGGCCGAACAACGAGGCGTCGACCTCGTGATCCACTTGTACGACGAAGCCGGTCGGCTGCTCATGGAAGTGGACAGGCCCAGCGGCGCCTGGGGTGGGGAGACGCTTCAGTACGTGACCGAGAAGAGAGGCCTGCATCGGATTCTCATCGAGCCTTTTCCGGAATCGGTTGGCGACGGACTCTATCGCCTCAAAGTACATGAACTGCGTCCCGCCTTGCCCTCAGACCGAAAGCGCATCGAACAGGCTAAGGAGCTGTCTCGGGCAGTCCGACTCAGCCGGCAAGGCGCCCGACGCGAAGCGATCTCAATCATTCAAGAGTCTGTTGACCTTCTTCGCCAAACCGGTGATTCAAGAGGCGAAGCGGAGGCTCTTATCAACCTGGGACGCACTCTCATTGCCGAGCACCGATACCAGGATGCCCTGGAGTGCAACCTTCGGGCTGAGCAGCTCAGCAGGCAGTCCGGAGAATCGGCACTGCACGCCTCGGCACTCTACAACGTCGGATTGGCCTATGGCTGGCTCAACCAAACGGATCGTGCAGTGGAATGCTACCAGGAAGCCCTCGACCTCTTCCGTCAGTTGGGCCACCTGGAATCACAAGCGCTTGCACTCAACAATATCGCCGTCAATTATGATAATCGCGGAGAGCCTCACAGAGCAATCGAGCTGTACCGCCGGGCGCTTGATATCCACCTTCGGCTCGGTCTCCGGCGGCGCGGGGCAGGCGTCCGCAACAATCTGGCCATGGCTTTGTGGGGACTGGGCGAAAATCAGCAGGCCCTCACCCATCTTGGCCAAGCCCTGCCGACACTTCGCAGCCTCGAGGACCGCTGGGGAGAAGCCAATGCCTTGACCAATCTGGGCGCCGTCCACTGGACGGTGGGCGCCCATCAACAAAGCGTCGACCACCTGCAACAGGCTCTCCGCCTGTGGCGTCAGATCGGCGATTCGCTTCAGGAGGCAACCACACTCACCAATCTGGGGCATGCCTACACCAAACTAGGAGAGCCCAGCCGGGCCCTGGAGCTGTTTCAGAAAGCCCTGGAAATCAGCCGCACATTGGGCAATCGGGCTCGTGAAGGGCACACCCTTTCCACACTCGGTTCAGCCTACTTGTCGCTCGGACGTCACCAAGAGGCGGAAGCCGCCTTCAAGCAGTCGCTCCAGATCCGCCAGGCGACCGGAAACCGATGGGGACAATCGCGGGTGCTGCACCAAATGGGCAAGAGCCTGATCAATCGCGGCGCCTATTTCAAAGCCGCTGCAAACCTGTCGCAGGCCCGTCAACTGGCCATTGAAGTGGGTGACCGTCCCGGCGAGGCCAGCATCCTGTACGAAACGGCCCGCCTTCACAAAAAGAGAGGCCAGGTCGCTCAAGCGCTTGAACCGATCCGCCTGGCAGTCGAGATTTCAGAGTCGCTGCGCACAAAAGTCGACAGCCACAACTTGCGGGCCAGCTACCTGGCTCGTCAGCAGGACGTCTACGAACTCTACCTGGAGATCCTGCTCGATAACGAATCTGCTCCTCCGGTTGCAGAGGCTTTTCGAATCAGTGAATTGTCGCGCGCCCGCACCTTGCTGGAAATGCTTCAGGAAGCCGACTTGGATTCCACCGTTGACGAAAGCCTGAGGATCCGGGAAAAGGCCAATCAGATCCGACTCTCGCGCCTGCAGACCGAACTGCGGCGGCAAGGTGTTGCTGATGATTCAGAGAAACTTGAGCAAATCAAAGCACAGATCCTCGACCTGGAAAAGGAACGAACCCAGTTGGAAGCCGAATTGCGCATCAGGGACCCGCGACTGGATCGACTCAAGAATCCGCGCATCCCCGGTCTGGGTGCTATCCAGCGAGCCCTGAGCCAAGGTGAGGCCCTGGTCGAGTACTTCTTGGGACAGAGGATCGCTTTCGCTCTTGTGGTACGCCGCCACGATGCTCGCCTGCTGCGCCTAGCGCAAGCCGAGCGAATCGAGCACCAGGTCGATCAGCTCCTGGAGTCGATGAGCCGCCCCGGGCGCCGCAATGCGGGACGCTATCGTCGGCTGGCTCTAGATCTGTACCAAGAGCTGATGGCCCCTTTGGAAGGTCATCTTGCCGGAACGAGCCGGCTGGTCATCATTCCCCATGGTGCCCTTTTCCACTTGCCTTTCGAGGCCTTGCTGCGCTCGGGAGCTGCGCCAAACCCATCGCGCGGCTTTCAGCAACTGGATTACTTGCTGCGCCATTGGTCGATTCGATACGTGCAATCCGCCCAGGTCTATCAGGAACTGCAGAGGAACGCATCGGCCAAGGTTCGCCTGCCGGACGAGTCAAAGAGCCTGGTCGCCTTCGCTGATCCGATCTACCCTTCCGGGAAAAACACGACGACGAGCCAAAGCGGGTGGACCGGCGTCCGCTTGCGCCGCCTTCCCGAGAGCTTGCGGGAAGCCCAGTCGATTGGTGCCCTCTATGGACGAGACAGGACGTCCTTGTTCGTCGGCGCCGAAGCCAGCGAGGAGAACCTCAAGAACAACCCTTTGGTTTCCTCAGCACAGGTGCTCCATTTGGCGGCACACGGGCTTGTCAGGGAGGACAGGCCCAATCACTCCGGCTTGTTCCTCTCTTACGACTCGGATCCGGCAGAGGATGGGATTCTGCAGGTCTTTGAGATCTTCAAGCTTCGGCTCCAGGCCGATTTAGTGGTCCTTTCGGCTTGCGAGAGCGGCAAGGGGCGTCAACTGAGGGGCGAGGGTGTGCTGGGGCTGACGCGAGCCTTCCTTTACGCCGGTGCACCGAGTCTGGTCGTGAGCCTTTGGCAGGTGGCCGACGGGCCTACAGCCGACTTCATGCTGACCTTCCACCGCCAGCTGCGCACCGGCGGATCCAAATCCGACGCCCTGCGCAGCGCCAAGCTTGAGGCTATCCAAAGCGGAACCCGCTCCCATCCGTTCTACTGGGCGCCCTTCGTCCTCATCGGCAACGAATGACGGCGGGGAGGAAAAGCCACTGAGGCACTGAGCCACAGAGACGGGAGCAGACCTGTGATAGAGGCTCTGACCGTTTGCCAACCCTGGTCGGGTTGCGCCTTCTCTTGAATCTTGGAACGGCCTCGTTAGCTGTAACATTCTGTCCCCCCAGACGACCATCCCCACACAGAGCCTTTTGAGTCGGTCGCGGCAGCGCCGATCAGGTTGGAGGCTTGTTCAGAAACGGATCGAGATCCAGGTATCAAGGAGGGAAAGAGAAGTGCCTATCCGACGCAGACTCGTTACGAGAATGGTTGCCCTAGCATTGTTTTGCTTGCCGATCGCCTCACTGATGGCGGAAGGGGAATCGCAGGCAGTCACCAAGCCTGCCCCTTCCCGCTGGGAAGCTCCCTTTCATTTTCAGGAGAATCGTGGCCTCTACGATTCTCAGGTCCGCTTTTTTCACCGTGGAAGCGACCATACGTTTTTCCTGACCGACACAGAAATGGTGACGGTTTTCACCAACCAAGACCCCCGGCGACAGGTGCCCGTCCTACGACTGCAATTGGCTGGCAGCCGAGCAGGTGCAGCGATGCGCGGCCAAGGGCTCTTGGCCAGCAAGAGCCACTATTTCATTGGAAATCGACCCGAGGACTGGGTCACCGGTGTGGCCCACTATCAATCTGTTTACCGGCAAGGGGTCTATCCCGGAATCGATCTGGTTTACTACGGTCGGCAGGGAGCGATGGAATACGATTTCAGGCTGCAGCCGGGTGCGGACCCTTCACAGATCGTGCTCGATTTCGAAGGGGCTGACGCGGTGGTGCTGAGCCAGGAAGGCCACCTGGAACTGGTGCTCGACGGGGCCAGGGTCCGCCAAGTGGCACCGATCGCCTATCAGGAAAGCGAGCAAGGACGCCACGAGGTGCCGTCTCGATTTGAAATGAGAGGCGCTGACCAGGTCGGCTTTCGAGTCGGGCCTTACGATGCACAGAGGCCTTTGGTCATCGACCCGATCGTCCTGGTTTACTCGACTTACCTGGGAGGTTCGGATCGCGACATCGGCCACGCGGTGGCGGTTGCTGCCGATGGCAGTGCCTACATCACAGGCGAGACCTCATCAGATAACTTTCCTACCATTTCTCCCCTTCAGGCCACGCCTGCGGGAAACATCGAGGCATTCGTCTCTGGCTTCGACCCCAGCGGCACTTTGATGTTCTCCACTTATCTGGGAGGCGGCAGCGGTGACATCGGAGAAGGCATCGCTGTCGATCCGCTGGGAAACATTTATGTCACCGGAAACCCGTCGGTTGATTTCCCGACGACGCCCGGCGTACTCGACAGCACTCGAAGCGGTCCCAGGGACGCCTTCGTCGCCAAGCTCAGTCCCAACGGCGCTACATTGATGTACTCGACGTTCTTGGGCGGCTCAGCCTCTGACGAGCCCTACGGCCTGACGGTGGATGGGTCCGGAAACGCCTATGTTGTCGGTCGGACCTCCTCAAGCGACTTCCCGGTCAGCGGCTTTCAAGAGACTTTCGGAGGCAACACGGACGCCTTCCTGGCCAAGCTCAACCCGACCGGAACGGCTCTCGTCTATTCGACCTATTTGGGAGGCAGTGGCACCGCGGCCAGCGGAAGGGACTCCGGCGCCGATGTGGCGGTCGACTCGGCGAGAAACGCTTATGTCATCGGCTCGACGGGTTCGGATGACTTCCCCGTTACAGCAGGCGTCTTCCAGGGAAGCCTGGCAGCACCCGGCCAGGATGTCTTCATCACCAAGGTCAACCCCGACGGGCAAGGCCTCGCTTATTCGACGCTCTTGGGCAGCACCCGATCCGATTCGGGAAGCGGGATTGCCATCGATCAGCAAGGCAATGCCTATCTGACCGGTGTGACGAGCTTCGACGACTTTCCGACCCGCAACCCCATCCAAGCCATGCGGGGAGGGATCGCCGGCGACATAGACGGCTTCATCAGCAAGCTCAGCGCCGACGGATCCGACCTGGTTTACTCGACCTTCCTGGGAGGCCAGAACAATGATCGCGCGACCTCAATCGCTGTCGACGGTGAAGGGAACGCATTGGTCACAGGAACCACTTTTTCGCCCGACTTCCCGGTCTTTGACGCCTTGCCGACCAGCGTGGCCCAGACGCCCGACGCCTTCGTCACCAAGGTCAACGCGCTGGGAACTTCGCTGGTCTACTCCACGACTCTGGGCGGCGCCGATGACGACTCCGCCGGCGCGGCGCCGGGGGGCGGCAACATCGCTGTAGACCTGGAAGGAAGCGCCTATGTCACAGGCGACACCGGATCGGCCGACTTCCCCCTCCAAGACCCGTTTCAAGGCACCTACGGAGGCGGCGACCGGGACGGGTTCCTGACCAAGATCTCCGAGACCTTCACCCAGTACTTTGCCCAATTCGGCAACGGCGGAGGACTGACCTCGGACGTCGTGCTCAACAATCCGTCGATTGGAAACCGCCTTTCCGGGCATTTGGACCTGACCAACGATGATGGGCTGCCTCTCATCCTGGCTCTTCAGCTATCGGCCGGAGCGGAGGCCCAAATCGATGGTAACCGGGTTGATTTCTCGCTGCCGGCATTGGGTGCCCTGACGATCTCAACCGACGGCACTGGAGCAGTCACTGCCGGAGCGGCCACCGTCACCAGCAACGGCGCTTTCGGCGGCCTGATCCGATTCAGCATCCCCGGACTGGGCACCACCGGCGTGGCCGGCGGACAAGCCATGAACGGCTTCCTCGCCCCCGTACGCCGGACTCCACAGGGAATCAACACCGGAATCGCCGTTCAGAACACGACCGACCAGCCGATCAGCCTGGAACTCAGCTTGCGAGACAACAGCGGGACCGAGATCGCTGCCGGCCAGATCGAGAACCTGCCGGCACACGGGCACTTGGCCCAGTTCATTACCGAGCTCTTCAGCAACCTGCCCGCCAGCCTGGACGGCGTCCTGGTGGTGCAGGCTGTCGGAGGGCAAGTGGCTGCCACGGCGCTGGAACA
>JANQFM010000287.1 GCA_028277865.1 Acidobacteriota bacterium | reverse complement strand
GCTGGTATTCATGGCGTTTTTTTGCCGATCTCGTCTGGTCTGCCAAACACGGCCCGACCGGGACAAGCCCGGCACGTGGCCTCCATCCTTGCCAATCCTCTTAAGTGAACAGCATTGGGGCTAGGCTAGCCCCGCAACACCAGAGCAGCGCTGGTTCCTTGGCAGTCGTAGGAGAGAACCAGAGCATGCCGGCTCTTCAAGGGCTGTGCTCGCGCACTCAGTGAGAGGCCGCCGGATACGGAAACAGCACTTGGTGTGGGCGGCGCTTGGCCTCGCCGCAAGGCCAGGACAGCGCTGAGCGTGAGCAAGGCGCCGGATGCGCCCTGCACCTCTCCGAACGATGCCTTGGGAGCGCTCACGGGAATGGCGGCGAGTTGCTCGCCGAAAACCTGGCGTAGGGCAGAGGCCTCGACAGCGTCTCCCAATCGATCGCCGTTGGCGCCCGAGACGATCAAGCCGATTTGGGTTGGCTCAATGTCTGCCGATCGAAGGGCCCTTGCGATGGCCCGGACCAGTCCTTCGGCCTTGAGGCGCTGGTGCCGACTGCTTGCCGTATCATAGGATTCACCGAATCCAGCCAGGGCCGCCCAGGGCTCGAGGCCGCGCCGACGGGCGGTTTCTTCCCATTCCAGAACCAGCAAGGCCGAACCCTCGCCCAAAACGGTTCCGTCGCGGCCTTCAGCCATGGGGCGGATGGAGGGCTGCTTGGAGAGCAGCCCGTTCTTGTCGAACCCCAAGTGAGCTTGCGGGCTCCATTGCTCGGCGCCTCCGGCCAAGATCGCCTGAGCGCGCTCTGATTCCAGCAGCTCCGCGGCGTATTGGATGGCGCAAAGCCCCGAGGCCAGTCCTGCCGAGATGGTCGAATTGACTGCCGACATCCCAAACTTGATACCTGCCTGACCGGCCGGAGAGTTGATGACGGTGCTGGGGAATGCCATGGGGTTGACGAACTTGGGCGAGTCCACCAGCCCGCTCCAGTCGAAGGAGGCGATGCTGTGAATGCTGCCGAACATGGTGCCGTTGACCAGGCCCGTGTCCGGATAGCCTCCCTCCTGAGGATGCTCTTCAAGCTGCGCAGTGTCGAGGGCCAGACGGGCCGCTACGCAAAGCAGCCGGGCAGCCCGGTCCAGTCCGCGCAAGCCTTTTCTGCCCAGCCAATCTCGGGCGTCGAAGTCGGGCACCTCGAATGCCTGGACTTGTGAGAGCCCCTCCGTTTCAGCCAGTGTGCAGGATCCCAGCCCGCAGGCGCCGGAAAAAAGCGCTTCTTCAAAGTCCTGGACTCCGTTGCCGATGGCAGACACGACTCCGGCGCCGCTGACGATCACGGAACGGCTCACGATTCGTACCTCGCCAAGCACAAAGAGGCATTGTTGCCGCCGAAGGCGTGGGCGTTGTTGAGGCAAACTCGAGGGTCGGCCTTGCGGAACCGGTTGGGGACGCAGTCCAGGCCGCACTCGGGATCGGGTTCTTCGTAGTTGATGGTGGGCGGGATGAAGCCCGTATCGATGGCCAAGGCGCAAGTGACGGCTTCGATGGCGCTGGCGGCGCCCATGGTGTGGCCGATCATGGACTTGATGGAGCTGACGGGCAGGCGGCCGGCGCGGCTGCCGAAAAGGCGCCGGATGGCCAGCGACTCGACGCGGTCGTTGGTAGGGGTGCCGGTACCGTGGGCGCTGATGTAGTCCACGTCGTCCGGCTCAAGCCCGCTTTGCTGCAAGGCCTGGGACATGACAGCCACAGCCCCGTCGCCTTCGGGGTGGGCGGCCGTCATGTGGTGAGAGTCGCAACTCAGCCCGTAGCCCTTGACTTCGGCGTAGATGCGGGCACCGCGCGAAAGGGCGGCTTGCAGGGGCTCGAGGACGACCACGGCAGCGCCTTCACCGGGAATCATGCCCTTGCGGTTCTTGTCAAAAGGCTGGCAACGCTCGGGTGCGATGGCGCCCAAACGGGCAAAGCCCATGTAGGGGATGCGGCTGAAGGCGTCGGCCCCTCCGGCCAGCATTAAGTCGGCACGGCCGGTGCGGATCAGGTCGAAAGCATTGCCGATGGCGTAATTGCCGGCGGCGCAGGCGGTGGGAATCATGCGGCAAGGCCCCTGCAGGTCCATCTCGGCAGCCAAGTGAGCGGGGATCAGGTGACACGGATAGCGGGAGAAAGCCTCTCGAGGGACCGCTTCAAGCCCCTCTTCGTGGCGGACGTCATTGTACTGCTCGACGAAAAGGGGCTCTCCCGAAGTGGTGCCCATCGAGACTCCCAACCTGCAGCGGTCGTAGCTGTCAAGATCGAGAGCGGAGTCTTCGACTGCCTGACGGGCTGCGGCCACTGCCAGCTGCGAAGCGCGCCCCATCTCAGAGGGGTCGCGGCGCCGGAAGTACTTTTGGGGCTGAAAGCCGTCCACCTCGCCGCCCAGGTGAACGGGAAACTGGGAAGTGTCAAAGGAGCGCACCGGCGCGATCCCGCTGGCCCCGGCCAGCAAAGCCTTCCAAAAGGGATCCTTTCCAGATCCGACCGGGGTGAACAGCCCCACTCCAGTGATAACCACGCGGTGCATAGTCTGCTCGGAAACCGGAGGCCGAAGACCGGAAACCGGCAGAACTCGGAAGCTAAGAATCGCTCCCTTTGCCGGTCTCCGGTTTCCGGTCCCCGGTCTCCCTCCTCATTCCGTCCCGTTGTTCATGTGCTTGAGGACGGATTCGACGGCCTGGTTGAGGTTTTCGATCTGGCGAAATTCCTCTTCCGGGATGTCAATGCCGTACTTTTTGTCCAGAGTGACCATCAGCTCGATGGCCATCAGGGAATCGACTTCCAGTTCGTCCATGAAGTGGGCTGTATCCGTGACCTCTTCGGGTTCGCACTCCGTCAATTCGGCGACCAGGTTGCGGACCTCGTCCCGGATTTGTTCAGGAGTGTATTTGGTCTCAATCATCCCGTGGTTCCCTCCTGGAATCGTTTGGTGGATAGTTGGATTCATCTCTCTGCCTTCCCTTTCCGACGCTCAGCAACAGTCTCCCCGCAGGAGGCCGAAGCCGGACTCAGCAGCGCATTCAACTCGCTGGCAGATTGACGGAGCTGCGCCTAGTGCAGCAATTCAAAAGTTTTGAGTCACCTCTGCAGCCCCTCGCAGCCGTGGCTCAAAACTTGCGAATTGCTGCACTAGTCCCGTCCCTCAACCCATTGATGCGAGTATTTTCTCATAATTGACCGGCCTTGCTCACGATATGAGCATAATTCCTGCAATTTCACAGCTTGCCCTGCCTGTCCCGGCCTTTCGGCCCCGGACTCAGTGGCTGCAGCAGCCTCAAGGCAGGCCGGGTGTTGTATTGACTTCGATACTTGCGGTGCTTTTCACCGGACGGGTAGGCTTCTCCTTTCGGATAGGGATAGCCGCTCATGCCGTGAAAAGGCAGTGGTTCGACTGAAGCGGCGTAAGCGGTATTCAGATCCCCGTCCTTGGCCCAACCGTCGGCGTAAAGCAGAAAGTCCCTTTTCCAGCCCTTTGGAAGCTTGGGCAGCCGGTCGGCTTCGAAGTGCAATTGCAGCTCGTCGCCGGCAGCCATGATGGCAAAGCGGTCGTCCACGCTGCCCAGCAAGTCGGCCACCGGGCCATAGCGGGTGTATTGCCCCGGTGTGGGATTCCACATGGCGAACGGCCTCCAGCGGGCGTAATCAAAGATTTCCGGCTGCTTGCGCTGGGCGTCCACGATGGGAGTCGAAAAGCCCCGAAAACGCAGTTCCGCGCTTTGCAGGTGCACTTCGCTGAGTCGTACCTGCGGCGCAGCTGTCTGTGGGCTAAGGAAGATCTCGTCCCAATAAATGCACAGGTTGGTGAGGATGCGGACGCGCCTGGATGCGGACAGGAACTTGCCGCTCAGATCCGCCACGATGGTTTTGGGCTTGCCGGCCGGCATTCCCATATCGGCCACCACCGTCTGCCAGTCCCCGGCGGCGTCCTGGACCTGCAGCAAGGGCGGCACCAAGCCTGCTCCGCCCTGCTGGGAAGCCCTGCGGATGGTGCTGCCGTCGGCCCAATCCACCCAGCCGTGCAGGACCAGGATGGCCTGGTTGTCCGGGGCGGCGCCGGACCCGAAGTCCAGCTCGACGAAATGCTCTTCGGCCAGACCGGAAAAGTCGCGTTCAAAATCGTCCGGGTAGCGGCTGTCGCGGCTGAGGATCTTGAAGCGAATATCTCGGCCCCGATGATCCAGCGCCTGGATTGGATAAAGGCGTTGGCTGACGCCGAAGAGGCGGAACTCGGGAAAGGGAGGCGCCTTGAATTTGTCGTTGCTGTAGACCTCCACATCCTGGGGATGGTCGACCGCCAGCAGTCGAATCTGATCCAGGTAGGCCACCTCTCGCAGCTCCTCGGTGATGCGGATTTCATACTTGCCCTGCACGGCTTGCAGCGATCGGCCGGCGATCTGGATGTACTCGTCGTGGTCGGCCGTGAAAAAGCGCCCTTCGCCCGCGCTGGCGCCCAGCGGCGCCACCCCCAGAATATCTCCGATGAACTCGAACTCCCGGCCGTTCCAGGTGAAAATCATGGGGCAGGAGCCGGAAAGCTGCTGGCGCTCTTCGAAGGCATGGGCCTGATCCGGCTGAGGTCGGGTCTCGTTTTGAATCAGGCCGTTGGGCCAGGTGACGCGGACGGTTTCCACCACATCGCGTCCGCCCAGTCCAAAATGAAGCGGAAAGCCTCGGTAGATCTTTTTCTGATAAAGCCCGCCCGCCTTGACTTCGACCTCGGCTTCAGGCGCCTGCTTCAGGTTGCGCATGCCTTGCAGCCTGACCTGGATCCAGTGGCCGTCGCTGCCCAGATCATTTTCCAGCAGCACCAGATTCCCCGCCTTATCCAACAAGGCCAGATCGGTCCGCCCATCACGGTTGAAGTCGGCTGCGGCCCAGGCGGCTGCCGTGGAGGATCCAGGAATCGGTCGGGGTGAGTCGAAACGGGACCGGCCCCGATTGCGGTATAGGGACGAAGCTGCGGCCAAATCGGCAATGCCCCGGTTTTCCAGGTCGGCAAAGGCGAAAGCCAAACCCGGAACGCCCGCCAACGGACGAGCCTCGAATCGGCCTTCCCGGTTGACGAGCAGGCTGAGGCCCGAGGAGGAGGCTGCGGCCAGGTCGGTCCATCCGTCGTTGTCGGAGTCCAGGGCCGTCAGGCGCTCGGTGCCTGAAGGCATGGCGCCCAGCGGTTGCGCCCGGTAGTTGCCGCCCAAAAGGTCTTTGTAAAGCACGGCCTGGCGGTCGCGGTAGGCTACGGCAAGGTCCATCCCGTCCAAGTCTTTGACCAGGTCAAATGCCGCCGCAGCCACGGCCTGGCCGGGGGCAAAGGGAAAGGAGGCCGACACATTGCTAAAGCTCGCCGGGCCGTTGTTGCGCATCA
>JANQFM010000254.1 GCA_028277865.1 Acidobacteriota bacterium | reverse complement strand
AGAAACAGAGTCCAGAGGGACCAAGCTCGAGGACATTTGGATTTCCGAGTTCCGGGATCTGGCTCTGACAACTGACAACCGACAACTGACAACTATCTGGCCAGCCCTTCCTGCTGCAGAAACTCCCGCGCCACTTCGGATTCAGAGCGTTTTTGCATTGCCACGCGGGCGTTCAGGGAGCGGATGGCGGCGTCGCCGATGCGGTTGGCCAGGCGGCCGAGGACCGGGGAGACTTCCGGGAAGCGGTTCAAGATCTCGCGACGCAGCAGAGGGGCGGCGTGATAGCTGGGAAAGTAGTTGAGGGTATCTTGCAGCACCACCAAGTCGTAGGCCTCGATCTGCCAGTCGGTGGAAAAGCCGCTGCACAGGTCCGCCTGCCCTTCGCGCATGGCCACATACATCAGCTCGGGCTCCATGGTTCGGGGCGGCTGGCGCAGATTGATCCCATAGGTGCGGGCCAAATTGGGCCATCCATCGGGCCGGTCGAGGAACTCCGAGGCGAAAGCCGATTTCAATCCGGGGGTTTGGCTCAGGTCACCGATGCTTTTCAGCCCGCGCTGCTCGGCCAGGGACCGGCGCACGCACATGGCGTGAGTGTTGTTGAGGCCGAAGGTTGCGAGCAAGTCCAACTCGAAGCGTCGGGCCATTTCCCGGCGCACCAAATCGGTGATGATGGAACGGTCTTGCGGAACGGGAAGGTTGAGGGCGTCTACTGCAGTGAGCAGAGTGCCGGTATAGGCGGGATAAAGGTCGATGTCGCCGCCCAATAGGGCCTTGTAGGCCAAGTTGCTGCCCAGCCCATAGCGTGTCCGGACTTCCAGGTCCGTGTGGGATTCGATCATTTGCCGCATGATCTCGGCCAGGACAATGTTTTCGGTGAAGTTCTTGCTGCCGATCACCAGATCGACCTTTGCGCCCCTCAGCGATTCAACTCCGGCATAGCCCGCCAGCAGCCCGCTCAAAAGGGCTGCCGCCGCCAAGCCCGCCGAAGCGTTGCGCTTGGCCAGCAGCGCAATGCCTCCGATGCTCCAAAAGGCGATCAGGGTGATCCCCAGGATGGGTACGGCGCCCAGCAGGACCAGTCCATTGTCTCCCCGCGACAATCCCCGTGTGATGTACTCTCCCAGCCCCCCCGTGCCGGCCAGGGCGCAGATGGTGATTACTCCGATGGCATAGACCACTCCGGTGCGGACGCCCGCCAAGATCACCGGCAGGGCCAGGGGCATTTCGACCTTCCAGAGGATCTGGGCGGAGGTCATTCCCATTCCCCGCGCCGCATCGCGGACGGAAGGGGAGACCTGCACGATGCCCACATAGGTGTTCATGACGATGGGAAGCAGGCTGTAAAGGACCGTGGCTGTCAGAGCAGGCGCGCGTCCGATGCCCAGCAGGGGGATGAGCAAGCCAAGCAGGGCCAGGCTGGGAATGGTCTGGATGACCACCAGGGCCGACATGGAGGGGCTGGCCAGCCGCCTGATGCGCGTCAGCGCGATCCCCAGGGGCACTCCGAGAATAAGGGCCAGGCCCACTCCTTGGGCCGCCAGGGAAAGAAAGGTGGCCGTCTGGGCGCCAAAGCCCTGCTGGTTGCGTTGCCAGGCCAGAAGAAAATCCTGCCACATGGGTTAAATCCAGCTTGAAGCCCAGAGGCCCGATCTGAAGAATCCGGCTGCAAGCTGAACAGGCAGGATAAGGCAAACTGAGGATGGAAGGAAAGGAGAGAAGCGGGAAGGCGCGATGGCCGTTCCCGCTTAAGGCTCCAGCTTGCGGGCCTCATAGATCATTCGGCGTGTTGCGCCGAGGTCGCCCGCATCGCGGTAGGTCTGGGCTTTGAGCATCAGGAGCCTCCAGCGGCTTTTGTCGCCGGACACTTGGCTCATGGTGGCGTCGATGATCTGGTGGGCCGAAGTGAACTGCCTGTTTTGGCTCAGATCCTTGACGATGACCCAGGCGGCGTCAATCAAGGTCGATTCCAGTTCGCCGCCCAGCCCCAGTGCCAGGATCTTGCGGAATTCGGGATAAACAGCTTCGTAGTCGTGCTCGGCCAGCAGGATGAGGATGCCCTCATGGATTTCGGCCGCAGTTTGGAGTTGCTTGTCGATTTCCGAAGGTGCGCGCAGCACCTGTACGGTACCCCGATCCTGGGTGGCCGGCTCTTTGGCAGGCACCTGCGCGGTCAGATTGACGCCCAATAGGCCGGCAATGAATGGAAAAAGGAGCGCTCTTTTCATTTTTCACTCCTGAATTCGCCGAAAGGGTTTCGGTCGTGGTTGATTTCCAGGAAGGGATTTTCCTGCTGCGGATCGGGCAGCCAAGGGTTCCTGCGGACTTCGGGCCGGTAAGCGTCCAGCTCCGCCAGCATCCCCTCCAGTTCAGCCGAGTTGTTGCTCTGAAAGACCGTCACGCTCAGTGCGGCCGCCAAAAGCAATCCGGCCATGGCATATCCCCACTGGGGCGGGCGAAAAAGATCCCAGAGCCGACTTGGTGACCAGCGCGGAGGCCGAATCGGCTGGCTTTGTGCCTGGATGCGGCGCTCGATCTGTCCCCAAATCCGGGCCGAAGGCTCCCGATCGGGGTCCGCTTTCTGAAGCAGCAAAGCCAAGCGGCGCTGTTCCGCGTCGAATCGGCTGCAGGCTGAGCAGCTGCGAAGATGTGCCTGCACTGAAGCGGCTTCAGCATCGGTCAGCCTGCTGTCAAGCGCCTCTGAAATCCGGATCCGGTAATCGGAGCAACTCATCTCTTGCCCTTTTCCAGGTATTTTTTCAATGCCTCTTTCAAGGCCAGGCGAGCCCGGTAAATATCGGTCTTCACCGAAAGGAGCGACCGTCCCACGATTCTGGTGATGTCTTCGTAGCTCATCTTGTGAAAGGCGGCCAACACGAAAACATCCCGGTACTTGGGCTTCAGCCCGCCCAGCGTCTTGTCAATGACCTGGCGCAACTCCAAGGAGAGGACTTGGCGTTCCGGATCTTGGTCCTCTGAATCGTCGGACAGGAAGTCGTAGTACAAAACCTCGTCATCGTCGATCGAAACCTCTGGAGTGCGCTGTGAGCGCCTCAGCTTCTGGTAAACTTCGTTGCGGGCAATTCGAAACAGCCAGTACTTGAATTGCTTGGGCTCGCGAAGCTTGCCCAGTTCGCTGTGAACCTTGAAAAATGTATCCTGCGTAAGATCCTCTGCATCGTTTGCACTTCCGCTCAGGCGCCGGACAAAATTGAAGATCGACCGCGAGTACAAACTGTATAGGCGGTAAAAATCCTCGGACGAACCACGCTGAGCCCGAACGACAATTTCCGCCAATTCCTGCTGACCGATCTCTGTCGACATGAAACCACTGGGCGGCAACGCCTCGAATCGGCGCCCTCCCCAGATGGCCCGTAAGTGTTCGGCGTCAAGCCCATGTCCTCTACCCGCAAGCCTAAAAGATGCTGGCCGGTGGGCAAAGTCGCAAAGGAATATTCAAGCTGGTGATGGGGCGCACAGACATTGCGGGATTCCAAGTACATTCTAGCAAGGCTGGGAAGGAGCCCGTGCCGGCTTCCCCTTTTGCTCCCGGCGCCTGGCCAAAGATGGGCCCGCGTAGCGAGGCCCGTTCCTGTCAGGACTCAAAAAATTTGCTTCAAGGTTTACTTCCAGGTGCACAATCCGTTATATAGTAGAGCTTGTAGGATTTTTAGCGAGGAGGTCGTGTGCCCGCCTTCAGGGAAATAAAGAGCAGGTTGTCCCCAGGGCTGATGTGGCTCAAGGGAATTGGGGCGCTGGTTCTGTTGCTGGCCCTGCCGACCTACAGCTACCTGGACCATCCTTCCGGTCGCTACGACATCGGGCAGGCGGAGCTGTCCTTGCAGCAGCGGGCAACCCGACAGGGCCGCAACGGCTCTGGGCCGAAGTTCTTGAATTGGCAGGACGCCCAGCAGGCCTCAAGCAACGGGAATGGGGCTGAGGCTTCGGCGAGCCTGCACAAAGGCCCGATTGTGCAGATCCGCCGTGGGGCAGCGTCGGGAGTGCTTCCCGAGAAACTGCGCAGCGTGCCGGTCGGGGTGCCTTCCAATGTCACCTCGGCTGGTGGTTTTGTCCGGCCAGGGCGCTTTCGGGATTCTGCTTCGCGAATCCGCAATGCCTTGGCTGAGTCAGACGCCCTGCAGAGCCTGGAAGTGGCCGAAAGCCAAACCGTTGGCCGCATGGTTGCGGGGGCCGACCGGGCCCGCGTCCTGGAGAATCCTTTTCTTGCCGCACTTCAGGAGAGAGGATCCGACGACGCTGACACTGAGTTGCCAAACGATCCGCTCGCAAGCCAATCTGACGACGGCGGCCGGCCGCAGCATCCGGCGCGGGACAACGGAGAAGCCGACGGCAGCGGTGCAGATGAGACGGCGCCGGTCGAGGATCAGAGGGAACGGCGTGAGGATCCTCCTGCAGATGACGGAAATCCTTCCGGCCCGGGAGAGAGCCCGGATTCCGGCCAGGACACCGGAAACGATGAGGGGTCTGCAGACGAACCTTCTGCCGATGAGGGCAACCAGGATTCCCAGCAGGATCCAGATTCAGATCCCGCCACCCCCCCCTCCTCCCCCTACAATTTCCTAATCGTCCCTCCGCCCGACCCTCAGGACGAAGGGCGGCGTGTTTTCCTGGCCCGGCGCGACGAAAACGATGAAGAGATCTTCTTGTTGGAGGATGGCTCTTCTTTCTTTTTCCCTCAATCCCTGCTGCCGACGGTCGTAGGGCTGGAAGCCAACCATCTGTTTGCGACCAGCGATTTCAATTTTGACGGCTTGCTGGATCTGGTCAGGGTCCGCAACGGATTGGATTCTTGCGTGTTGGAGGTATTCCTGCGCGATCAGTTGCAGCCCAATGGCTATGATGCAATGAGTGTGCAACTGCCGGATTTGTCGGTCAGCAGCTTTGCATTCCTCGATTTCGATCTGGACAACCTGCTCGACATGGCGGTCCTTTTCGAGGGCGCCTCCTCTTTGTTCATATTCCGTTTGGATATGCAGGAGAGGGCATTGCGCCTCTTGGAGGAGAGGCAGCTGCCGTTTGAGCCGGCCTTGCTGATCGACTGGCAGGTGATTCATACAGGCGGATGGCCGGAGCGCATTCTTTTTATCCTGGACGAGTCGTTTCGGCAGGCTGCCGCCACCGGCTCGTTTGATCCTGACAGCATCGTCCAGGTTTCCCGGATACCGCCGTTTCGTTCGCTGCGCGTGGTTTGGCCTTCGCCAGTCGGCCCTTCCGAGACCGAAGTGCTGGTCTTCGAGTCGGATGACCGCATCGCTATGGTGGAAAGCGGTCGTTCCGGATACCGGCTCTCAGCCCTGTTCGACACCTCATTCTTTTCGCCCATGGCGGTCATGGGGGACTTCCAAGGGAGTGGAACCCGCCAATTGCTTGTCCTGCCTTGATTTCGCTCCAATGCCATGATAGAAAAAGACCGGCTTTGGGTTCGCCTGGCATTTTCGCTTGGTCCGGGCGGGCGGTCAGATCCTGTTTTCAGGTTCGCAAGCTGTACAAAAGCGGTCCAGGAGACGGGCTGTATGAGTGAGTGAATTCAGTGAAATCATAGCAAGCTTCATGAGCCTGGATTCAAGCGAGGATTGTGGATGGATCAACCAAACGGAGGAGTTTTCAGCATGAGCAAAGTGAAAGCAATCACCTGTTTCTTTGTCGTTTTCCTGGTGGCAGCCGGTATGAACGCCGTGGCTCAGGACGAATCGATTACGATTTTTGGAGACGTCAGCACCGCCAGCCAGTCCGCCGTGTTGGCATCTTTTCTCTCTTCACTCGACGACGGCAACGCAGCCAGCACCGCCCTGTCGATCAGCAACATCCTGGGCGCTCCCTCCGGCAGTGGCTTCCCCAGCGGCGGTGATGAGTCCGGTCCGATCTGGATCTACCTTTTCAGCAGCACCGGAAAAGTTTATACCTTCCACACCGACGATCATCCGGACGTTGGCAGCGGGCTGAATGTTGACGGTTCCTTGTCTCCCGGCGGGACGTACTCAGTCTTTCTGCATCAAATCCTGCAGGCGCTCTTTCCTGACCGAGTGCCGGCCGATCGGAATTTCACCGGATATGCCTGGGTGGTCGCCAACTTCGATGCCGTAACGGGAACTTATGTCAACTCCTTCCCGGCGCTTGAAGCCTCCCAAGCTTTCCTGATGCAGCCGTCTGTCGGCGGGCTCCCCGTGTCGACCGGCAATGGGCAATAAGGCTTGGCTGTGGACTGTTTGTTTGGACGGAGCTTCCGGCGGGGGCTCCGTCCTTTCTTTTTGGCCGAGCTGAAACTCTTGCTTGCCTCTGCTCATTTGAGATGACCATCCCCAGACTTCTTTGGCTGCTGGGCTGGCTGGCTCTTCAGGCAGATCCGGCCCTGGAGCGGTCTGTTCAGGACTACTGGGCCGCCTTGGAGGCTCGGGACAAGGTTCGGGCAATGCAGTTTGTCCACCCGGATGACTTGAACAAGTTCCTCAACCGCAAGGATCCTCGATTTGAGGGCTGGGAGCTGGAGAAGATCGAACCCGCCGGGGAGTCTGAGGCCTTGGTGACGGTCACCATCAGGCGCCGCTTTCCAGGAGGCGCCCTTCTTCCGGTTCGGGTCAGGGAGGCCTGGCAAGGGCTGGATTCGGGGTGGAAGGTGCGGATCCGCTCCTTGCAGGATTACCAGGCCCAGCTCAAGCAATACCAGGATCGCCCTGCCAAGCTGCCTGCGCGTCTGGAGGTGTTGCCCAAGTCCATCAAGTTCTATACTCATTCCGATCAGCCGGGCGTGATTGTGATTCGTAACGGTTTGGCGATCCCGGCCCAAGTCATCGGATTGA
>JANQFM010000226.1 GCA_028277865.1 Acidobacteriota bacterium | reverse complement strand
CCCGCAGCCAACTGGCTGAGAAGGTGATGCAGCAATTGCGGCATCTCTACCAGGCGGGATTCGTGGACTGTGTCAAGGCACCTGCTTCCCGTCCGCCCTCTGACTATCCATTTCAGAAAGACCCAGGAGGTAAAGCATGAAGAAAGAAAAACTGCGGCTGGTCCTGGAGACCCTCGAAGTTGAATCCTTCGACACGTCTCCCCTGTCTGCAAAGGCTTTGCAAGGAACCGTTTACGGGATGCTCGACTGCAGCGCTGCGACCGGCTGCGACAGCTGCTTCATCCATCCATGCCTGCCGCCCAATACTTGTGACAATACCTGTCCCAACACCTGCGGCGCAAGCTGTGCGACTTGCGGCGTCAGTTGTGCCACCTGCGGAGTCCGCTGCCCGACCGGGCCATGCGCCGAGTCGTAAGGGGATGCTGCTCGTTTTGCCGGGTATGATCTTGTGGTGAATCGAGACGACCGGGCCAAACCGGATTTCGCGAGCAACGATCGTCCGAGGAAGGCTCCGCTCTTCCCTCCATGGGTGAAGTCGGATTTGAGACGAGCCACGGGCCGAGGGGTTCGCATCGGTGTGATCGACAGCGGACGCGATCCCGGTTGGGTCGAGTCCCAGGTGCAGCCCGGTGTCGGCTTGGTCAACCCTGAAGAGGATTTCGTGGCGGTGCCGCCAACCACTGATGACCAGGACCGAATCGGCCACGGCACAGCCTGCGCCGACTTGATCCTGCGAATGGCGCCCGAAGTGGAAGTCTTCCCCATCCGGGTCTTCAACCAGCGTTTGGAAACCTCGGTTCCCCTGCTCAACGCCTCGCTGCAATGGGCGGTCGAAAACCGCATGCACATCGTCAACTTGAGCCTGGGCACCCTGCTGGAAAACTCACTGAAACCCCTTTACCGAGCCTGCGAAGTGGCTCGCCGCAAGGGTCTGATCCTGGTTTCGGCCGTCAACCGCTCCACGGGCTGGAGCTACCCGGCCGTATTCGAAAACGCCATCGGGGTGCAAATCGGCGACTTCGCCGATGATTTCGATTACCGCTATGAGCCCGAAGGCGCCTTCGAATGCATCGCCAAAGGAGACGGCCCCGTCCGTTGGCTGGAAGGAATCTACAAGGAGGTATCCGGCTCCAGCTTTGCAGCCCCCCGCATCACAGCCATCGTGGCCCTCTTCCTGCAACGCCATCCCGGAGCCAGCCTGGAAGAAGTGCGGCAGCTGCTGGCGAAGTATAGTCGGTTGGCAGTTGGCGGTTCGCAGTTCGCAGTTCGGGAGAAATAGTACAATCTGCAGACCTTGGACCTTGGACCTTGGACCTTGGACCTTGGACCTTGGACCTTGGACCTTGGACCTTTCCCAACTGACAACCGAAAAGATGCCTGCCAGAATTGATCGTAAAAGCAACTTTCGGGGTTTGATCGGGATGCTGGCGGTGATGTGGGGGGTGGCTCTGGTCAACATTTTGGCAGGTCAGCGCCTCTTGACCTTTGGAATCGTTCCCCGCACTCCGGAGGGCTTGATCGGAATTCCCTTAAGCCCTTTCCTGCACGACGGGCTGGCCCATTTGCTGGCCAATACGGTGCCCTTGGCCGTACTGGGGGGATTGGTGGTGGTTCGTGGGCGCCGCAGCCTTATGGCTGTAACAGCTTTCATCGTGTTGGTGGGAGGCGCCGGGGTGTGGCTGTTCGCCCGGCCATCGGTGCATATCGGGGCCAGCGGACTGGTCTTCGGCTATTTCAGCTACCTGATTGCCGGCGGTTGGTACAACCGCAGCCCTCTCTCCATTGTCCTTGCCGTACTCGTCATCTTCTTTTACGGAGGCCTCATCTGGGGCATCCTTCCAGCCACTCCCCGAGTCTCCTGGGAAGGTCACCTCTTCGGCCTTGTGGCCGGCATCCTCTTGGCGCGGAGAGGGGACTAGAACTCCATTTGGCAGTTGGCAGATTGTACCCTTTGCGGGTTTTGGGCTTGGGTTTGTGCAGGGACGTTCTCCGGCCTTGCAGGGAGAAGGAGTTGGAGCCTTCGCTTTTCTTTTCCTTTGCTTCGAATCCAGCTTCCGAAACTTGAGAATTGATGTCCGTCCACCCAGACGTCAGCCGGTTCGGGCTCGTCGGACATTGCCAGCAGGAGCACGGCGCCGGGTCGGAAGGTTGCGCTGAATTCCGTTTTAGTGCCCGAAATAGCTGAGATTTCCGCAGACGGCCTTCCCGAGGCAAAGGCCACCACTCCCTGATGAAGCAGGCTGACCTGCGGGCTGCGGTAGACCCCGATGGGGCCGCTGCTTTCAGAACGGATCACGTCCGCAACCTGGAAGTGCTCGCTTCCCGGAGCCAGCAGGGCTACGGCGCTCATGGCGGCCAGGCCGTGAACGAGGGCCAGCAGGAGAAGCGCTTGGGCGGGAACTCTTTTCAGCCGGCGCGGGCTTTGAAAAAGGGAGGAGAGCGCCAAACCGCACAATGGCAGTGCGAAGAGACAGGGAAAGGGGAAGTACCGAGAGAGCAGCAGCGAGTTGAGGTAAAGAGCCAGGCCGGCCCAGCAGACCAGGCTCAACGCCCACATCTGGGGCGGAATGCGGCTTCGGATCCGCCTCGCTCCCAGGCAAGCCAGCAAACCGACAAGGCTGATCGCAAGGAGCGGGAATCCCTCCTGGAAGGCCCGTCCTCCTGCAAAAAAGACGGCCAGGTTGTGCAGGCTTCGCTGGAGTTGGCCCAGAGGATCAAAATGGATCGAATAGTCCGAACGGGGGACGGAGAGCGCAAAGTCGGACCACCAATACGAACCCCAGCGGGGCAGTTGCTTGCGCACTATTTCTTCGGCCAGGAAGATCTCGTTGGATCCCTCAACGAACTTGGAATGACCGTAGGAAGCGGAATCGCCCAGGGTGAATCGCCCGTACTTTTGCTGGCACAGAATTCCCCAGATCCCGATGACCACCAAAAGAGGCACAGCGTAACCGGCCGACAGGCGGGT
>JANQFM010000199.1 GCA_028277865.1 Acidobacteriota bacterium | reverse complement strand
GCCATCCCGTCCCCCATTCGCATTCTGCTGGCCGTGGCCCTGAGCCTGGCATTGTTCCCCTTGCTGCAGGACAAGCTGGCCCTGCCTCCAGCGGACCCTTCGGCGGTCGTGCTTTCGGTGGCCAGCGAGTTGATGATCGGATTGGTGCTGGGGCTGGTGGGGCAGCTGATGCTGGGCGCCATGCAGCTGGCGGGCACCCTGATGGGCTTCCAGATGGGGTTCAGCCTGGTGAATGTCATCGACCCCCAGTCACGAGTGGAAATCTCGGTGCTGTCGGTCATGCAGAACCTGATCGGGATCACCCTCTTCATCGTCATAGGTGCCCATCACTGGTACCTGCGGGCTCTGGTGGAAAGCTACCACTACATCGCCCCTTACAGCGCCGAATTGCCGGCAGGACTGGTCGACCAGATAATGGGCCTGGCTGCGGGGATGTTCACTGCGGGAGTCCAGCTGGCCCTTCCTTTGGTGGCGGTGGGGATCCTGGTGGACATCCTATTGGGCGTCATCGGACGGGCGGCGCCTCAGATCCATATCCTGATTGCAGGGATGCCCCTGCGGGTACTGGTCGGCTTTGTCATGATCATCTTCGCCGTGCATGCGACGCTGCCCTTCTTCCAACGCCACCTGCTCCAGTTCCGCCAGGATCTGTTCACCGCTTTGCGTTTGATGGGGAGTTAGCTCCAAACCCACAGGGCGGATTTAGCGCAAAAACGCAAGACGGAAAGCCCAGAGGAGGCTGAAACCGCTGCGCCGGTATCGTGTTATTGCCGCGAGGAGGTGTGGTCGTGGACGATCCTCCAGCCTTGGGGGAGCTTTTTGACAATCAAGGTGAAAAGCCCTCCAAGCTGGGATGCGTCGGGCATTTCCAGTTGCCATCGACCGCGCACGAAGGCCGAATCCGCCGACAGCAGTTCGATGCGCAGGCCGCTGAAGGCCAGGTGGCCCATCGACCGCCCTTCATCCTGGTATCGACGCCGATAGCGCTCGATGGTGGCCTGCCAGCCGTTTTGAATCTGGCCCCCCGAGTAGAAGGTGAGCTGCTCCGAATTCCAATAGCCGACCATGAAGCTTTCCAAGTCGCCTTCGTTCCAGGCCTCCTCCTGGCGTTGCAGCAGGCTCAAGATCTCTGCCTGTGCATCCGCTGGGCCTGCTTCCCCAAAGGCGGCCCCAAGCAGCGCCAGCATCAGCCCTGAAACCCAGATTGCCCGTTCCGTTTTTCGCATTTGCCCCCCTTCCCAGCACTTTGACAGGTTCTCGGCCCCTGAAAAGATTCCCGAAAATGTCAGTCCCTGGTATATAATTGGCCTTTGAGACGAAACGGAGAAATTATGGTCGCAACCTGCTAGCCTGTCCACTCCAAATTCCTTAAGGCCTCCTGCCAATTTCCTTCATTCAATCATTTCTTCGGGCAAGGAACGGGCGCTTTGTGCGTTCGCCGGCATCAGGCCGAGAGTGAAAAGGCCAAGTTCCAACGTTGTAATACCCGTTGGCCTCATTGCTCGCGGGCGGTTCGGAACAGTTTCCGGCTCAGGTTGCTGCGAGATAAGAACAGACTTGAAAATCGAAGGAGGACATCGTCATGAGCGTGTTGCTGACACTCAAGAGGATGTTGAGCCATAGACGAGCAGAGCTCGTGGCATGTTGCATCGGCATTGCATGCGGCTGGGGATTATCGCTGCAATTGAACCGGGATTCCCTTTCGGGCACTGCTGAAGCGATGGAGCCGAAAGCAGAAGAAAACCCGGTCAAAAAGGAGGTTTCGCTGGAAGATCTCCAGCAAATCTTTATCCAGGACCTGGCCGACGAGTTTCGCATCGATCCTCACATCGTCCGGCTGGTTCATGAGCAATCTTTGCGCCACGTCGACCAGCTGGGTCCGGAATGGCGTCTTTTGCGCACGCCCGAATCCGTGACTTATTTGCTTCTTTCCGTCATCCACGCCGAGTCGCGCGGAAACCCCAATGCGGTCGGCGACAACGGCCGCGCCAGGGGTCTGACTCAGATTTGGGTCTCCACTGCCAGCCGTTACGGGGAAGTGACTGCTGAAGAATTGTTGGATCCCACCGTCAATATCCGCTTCGCGTTTGAGCATTTCCGATACCTTCTCAAGAAGTACAACGGAAACTTCTCCCTGGCCCTTTACGGCTGGAACAGGGGACCGGGAAAGGTGGATCGCCTGATCCGCTACGGAAAATCTCCCGCCAACGGCTACGGGAAAAAGGTCTACCAGGCAGCCATCGAACGAGCCAAAGAAGTGCAGATGATGGGGAACTGAATCGGTCGCCGGGGGCAGCGGGCCTGAAGCCTCCTGCTCCTTGCTCGTCCCTGCCTCCGGATCCTAAAACGAACTGAGAAGCAAGGAGCAGCCGAGAGGCTGCCATGGCATCATCTCTAACTGCCAACTGCCAACTGCCAACTGCCAACTGCCAACTGCCAACTACTCTTCGCTTTCCTCTTCAACAGCCAGATAGGTCTCAGCCAGCAGTTGCAGTTCTGTGGGGCGGGCTTGGCGGATGGTGTTGAGGTAGGACTGCTCAAAGCGGACTCCTGACCCGGCCACGATGTTGCGGGCCATCTCCAGCGTGAAGGGGGCGCCGGCTTGCTGACGGCGGTAAAACTCGGTGATGGTCAGCACTCGGGCGTTGTTCCAATCGACGGGGCGGATCACCGCCTTTTTCAGGCGTCCCACCTGGACGGTGAGGCGTTCCAGCAATTGCTCTTGGCGGGCAGGCTGGGTTTGGCCCATAACGAAGATGGCGCCTCGGCCCACGGCCGCATCGTGGATCATCCGCAGCCGGACGGCGTCCTTGGGCAGCTCGTCTTGCAATAGCCTCTCCAACCGCCCTCCGGCACCCCGCAAAAGGTTTTCGACGATGTCCAGCGTCCACTCGTCGCGGCTGCCTCGGGCGGGTCCCGGAAAACCGACCAGAATGGAGCCTCCCCGAGCGCTGGAGACCATGTCTGCACCAGGGCTGGAAGCGGTTTGTTGAGCTTCGTCTTCATCGAGGTATTCGTCTTCCTCCCCGCCCAGGCGCTGACTGACCCGGACGGTTTTGAGCCGTCCGCTGCTCAGCTTGGAGATGAAGGGTTGCACAAAAGAAGTGCCATCGATGTCCCCGCGCACCAGCATCCAGGGGTGCAGTTCGTCCAGGTGGCTCTTTTTCCAGGCCAACAGGGATTCCATGGTCAGGGTAGGAAGGCTTTCGGGATTCCCGTAACGGCTTTCGCCGAAGGGGTCTCCGGAGAATAGCTGCCGGCGTGCCCAGCTTAGGTCGCTGATGGAATCGGCCCGTTGCCAGTCTAATCGGCCCTGCATACGGCGCCGTTCCCATTCGACAGTTTCTTCCGAGAAGTCAGCCTGGCGCAGCCAATCCAGAATCGTTCCCAGGAAAGCTTCCTTGTAGGGGGACAGGACAGTGGCTTGAAACCCGAAGAAGTCCGTCTCGTTGACCACCTCCAAGACAGCGCCGGTCGATTCGACAGCCTCCCATGCGAGCCCGTCGCCGCCTCCCTTGCCGCGCATCAGGCAGCGCACCAGCAATTCAGTAATTCCGGCCGCCGACCCCTTTTCGTCGCGGCGCCCGCCGGGAAAGAAGATTCCGAAGTGAGCCAGGGGCACGTCATGGCGCTCCTGCAGAAAGATCTCGGGACCGCGCAGCACGGACGTCCTGAGCAAATCGGTTCGGACAAAGCGGGGTTTGAATTGAAACTCGGCCAGCTTCGGCGGAGCGTTGCCCTCGGCAGGCACCATGGCGTTCATTTCGCCGATTTGTTTTTCCACCGCGGGCGGAAGAAGGGATTTCATCGTCTCCCTGAAGGACTGGCTGGTAAAGCGGCGCTCTTCGGCATCTTTGGGAGCGTACTCCAAAACAGAGAGGCGATCGGTTTTCAAGTAGGTACGCGCAATCCGCTGGATGTCCTCCGGACTGACTTTTTCGATTTGCCGGGGCAGCTTGTCCCGATCCAGGTAGCTTCCCGCCATCTCGCTGAGAGCCAGAAGCCGGGCCCGCTCCTCCAGCAGTTGCATGCTCCGGTAAAAATCCCTTAGCCACAGTGCTTTGGCCCGCATCATTTGACGAGGATCGGGCTGGCGTCGAGAGAGCACTTGCAGTTGAGCCAACATCTGAACTTCGGCTGTGTCAATCCGATCCGGGTCGGGCCGGACTTCAACGGTCAGCAAACCCGTTGAGCCGTCAGCCTGCAGCCCTGCACCGGCCTCAAACACTCCTCCCTGAGGGGTGACGGCAAAGTGGCCCAGCAAGGAGCCGCGTCCCACACCCAGCAGGTAAGGCAGCAGCTGCAAGGGCAGGAAATCGCTGTGCCGCCGGCCGACTGTGGGAAGGGCAGCCAGCACCAGATGCCCTCCTTGGCCTTGGCGGACCTGCTTCCAAGTCAGGCTTCGGGGCCATGAGTCGAACGAGGGAGCCGTGGGCCGCTGGGGTTGGCCTGAGCCCGGCAGAGGGGCGTACAATTCGACGATCTTTTTGAGCAGGCGTTCCGCGAAGACCGATCCCGAAATGACCAGAACAGTCTTCTCAGGACGATGAGTCAGCTTGTGAACCGACTCCAGCAACGCTGGGAGGTTTTCCGAGCCGGTAAGCAAATCCGGCTGCGGATTGGGCAACAAGTCATTCAGTGTGGCTGATGAGTCCCTGAGCAGCGCCTCGGCCTTTCGGCGCCGGGTGGAGGTTCGGGTTCGGCTTTGGTTGAGCAGGTCTTGAAGCGATTGCAGTGCCTCTTCCTGATTGATCTTGGGAATCCTCAAGAGGCGTGACTGAGTTTCCAGGCCTTTCAAGACGCTTTTTTCGGGAACCGTCAAGCTGTAGAGATTTCCGTCGGAATTTGTGGAGGTCTGAAAAACTGCGCCCAGGCCGTAGGCTTCCCCGGACTGCTCCAAGGATCTCTGGTATGTGTTGCCCAACAGGCGGGAAGCGGCCAGTTGCCTGGCGTCCAGGCTCTGACTGGTGACGTAGGTGGTGATCGAAGCCAGCGGAAAGGAAGCGTGCTCCTCGACCAATATGGTCAAGCCGTTGCGCAGCACCACACGAATCAGCGCACCCTTGCGCTCGTAATCCTGGAATGCCCTGAAATGAGGGGGCCCGACGAAGCGGCGCTGCTGGCCAAGAGCTGAAACATCCCAAAGATGAGGCAGGCAAGCAAGGCCGAGCCAGAGCGGCAGCCAGTACCGTCGCATGCTTGAAATCCTAGCAAAACCAGCGCTTCACGTCGAATAGCTGTGAGGAATGCCGGCAGCTGTTTTGCCCATCCGGAAGGGATTTTCGAATGCCCGGCCGCAGGCATCGCTCATTGAACAATTTGCCCGATTTCTGGTATCGTTTGGGCTTCGAAGCATGATGAACGCCAATTCGATCGACACCCAGGAATTGCTGGACGGGCTCAAGGCGCAAAGCGCCTTGGCGGTCGACAACTTGGTGCATCACTACTCCCGCCCTCTCTTCGGCGTCATCCTTAATTACACCAAGAACCCCTCGGATGCCGAAGAGATTCTGCAAGACACCCTGCTCAAGATCGTCCGCAAAATCGACACTTTTCGTGCTGAAAGCGATATCTGGCCTTGGATGAAGCGAATTGCTGTCAACAATTCCATCATGTGGCTTCGCAAGCATCGAACCGCTCGTCAGGTCGAGACGCAGATGGACGATTCACTGCCCCAGTTTTCCCGCGACGGCGAACTGCAATACCCGGTGTTCGGGTGGTCGGTCGATCCGGAGGAAGTAATACTCAATTCCGAGCTATCGGGACAGCTGTACGAGGCAATCCAATCTCTGCCCTATGAGTACCGGGTGCCATTGGTCTTGCGTGACATCGAGGGCTATTCCATCAAGCAGATCTCCTCACTGCTGGCGCTCAAGGAGGCCACCACAAAAACTCGGATTCACCGGGCCCGGCTGTTTGTACGCAACAAGCTGTCCAACTACCTGGATGGGACGCCATGAAGAATGACCTGATGAAGTGCAGGGACTGTGTCGATCTGCTCTTGGATTACTTGGACGGAAATCTGGACGAGAAGACCCAGGTTGATCTGGACGAGCATTTTTCAGCCTGCCCCCCGTGCGTCAACTTCCTGGAGACCTACAAGTCCAGCTCTGAAGTGACGACTGTGCTGCGCGACCAGGAAGTCGAGGTACCCGCCGCCATGGAAGAGCGCCTGAGAAGCTTCTTGAGGGAACAGCTTTCGGCGGCGGAACCCAAGTAACGTTTTCGATCCCCGTGCCTGGATCAACGGGATCGGTGACGACCGGCCAGCAGGACGTAAACGGCCCCCAATCCTCCGTCAGCCGGGCGCGCCGACGCATAGGCCATCACATACCTTCCCAATCTCTTCTGCTCAAACCACTGTTGAAGACTTTCCTTGAGGATCGGCCTGCGGCTGGGCGAATGCTTGCCGCTGCCGTGAATGACCCGAACGCAGGTGAAGCCCTGAAGGACGCAGCCGTGCAGAAAGTCCTCCAGCTTGCGGAAGGCCTCCTGCCGGGTCAGCCCGTGCAAATCCAGTTGAGATTGCACTGAATAGTGTCCGCGCCGCAGGCGCTCGCTGAGCTGGGGCGCCCGGTCGGATCTTCCTCCTTCGATGTAGCCGGGTGCGAAGGACCAGTCGAAATCGGGTGTGGCCATGAATTCATCCAGCGCTGCGACGGGGCTGGGAGCCCTTCCTGAAGGAGAAGTCCCGTTGGGAGACTGGCGCTGGACGCGGCGTGTGCTGCCCTTGAGGGGGCGAACCTCGGCCATGGCATGGCGGAAAGCCTGCTGGTCGTCCAGGTCCGAATCGAAGTCGAAGGAAGGGGGATCGTACTTGTCGCGCATCCAGCGTCGGCGTCCAGAGGCCATTTTCGCTCTCCTTCCTGTCGGGTTCTTTGATCATCTTTGAAGTAGTCGGGACAAGGCAATTATAAACACGGGGCTGACTTCAAAAAGAGGTCAAAGTCCAATGACCAAGGCCAACCGGCAAACCCGAATCCCAAACGCATAAAGCAGGCCTGGAGCGACCTTGGAACTTGGACTTCGGACCTCTGCCCCGCTCACTCCGTCGTATAGCTCCAGTCCCCGGTCTTTCTGTTGCGGGACAGCTCGAAGGGATTGGTCGTGGGATCGTAAGTGGCCTCCAGGCGTTCCTGGAAGGGCTTGAGGGAAGCCTGCAAAGGTTCCGGCAGGCCGTCTTGCCAGGGAAGCCGTCGGCTGTCGGCTTGCATGGCCTCGATTTCAGCCTGCAGAGCCTGCTTGAACTCAGCAGAGGCTGTGGCCGATCGGCCCAGGCCGTCCAGCTGGTTGCGCAACATCTGCAGGACCTTGCGTTGAACATCCCGATTGCCCATTTCGAATTCAATCTGCCGGTTGTCCTCTCCAGGGCCGTCCTTGGGGGAATGCTGCAGCCAGCTATGGTAGGCCAGGACGTAGATGTAGGAGTATTCGCCGAATCCGATTTCCGCTTCCAGCATGGCCTTGTTGCGGGCAGCATAGAAGTCGCCGATACGGGCGCCCAAACCCATGGCCGAAGTCGTGATGCGGAAAATGGACCCCAACTTTTCCGTGAAGGGCTGATCCTCCAACTCCCGTGCTCTTTTGTCCGACATGGGGATGGCGTTGAAAATTTCAGCGATGCGGTCGCGCTGGGGCATGGTCGCCTCCCTGACCGCCAAAAAGGCCCGCATCCGGCCTTGCGGGATGGCGGCCTGTGCCGCTGGCGTAAACTCCTCGGCTTGGCCGTAGATCTCCTCCAGCGTATCTCCCGATTGCACAGCGTCCTCGAAGCCGCTGACGGTATCGCGAAGAAAAAGGGCGCCGCCGACTCCCAGGGCGATCATGATCAGCAGCACAACTCCGCAACCGGCCCCGCATCCGATCAGCCAATTGGGAATTCCTTTGGACTTAGGCATAACGAACTCCTTGGGGCTATTTTTGCACACCTGACATCAGCATTACGCCGATGGGGAGTTTTTATTGTGTCGAAGGCAGGCCGTGCAGCTTTGCCCGAGATTGCCGCTGGGCTACACTTCACATGAATGCCTCAGCAAGCTGAAGGAAGGATACGCTGGTCGCAAATCTCCGCATTCCGGCTGGCCCGACAGCATCTGATGCCGCATGGACAGAGCGATCCTGCCGCTCTCGGACGGGGCGCTTGCGGCATTCAGGCGCAAGTCATGTCAGCCGCGGAGATGGCCCTCTGGGCCAGGCAGCACAGCCTGAGCCGAGAGAAGATCCACGCAGCCTTGTGGGAGGAGCGCAGCCTGGTCAAGACCCTTGCCATGCGCGGCACCCTTCACCTTTTGCCGACTCGCGAGTACGCGGTCTACATGCGGGCGCTGAAAAAAAGCCGCCTGCGCCAAATGCGCCAAATCATGGCCCGCTACGGGGTCAGCCACAAAGTCTCCGATCGTGTCACTGAAGCAGTGCTGAAGGCTCTTGGCGACGGCCCTTTGACGCGCCCCGAACTGACCGGGCGGATTCTTGCCCTGGACTTCGTGAAGGGAAAAGCGAAGGACTGGTTCGAGCAGAGCTGGTGGGGAGTCACCCGTCAGGCCATGGCCCAAGGGCTGGTCTGCTACGGACGCGACCAAGGCCGCAGCGTCACCCTGGTGCTGACTGATGAATGGCTTCCGCCCCAACCGGCAATTCAGGAAGAGGAAGCCCAAAGAGCGCTCTTTCGCCAATACCTGAGTTCCTATGGCCCGGCCACTCTGCAGGACTTTTGCAAGTGGTCGGGAGTCCAAATTCCCGAGGCTCGGCAGATTCGGGATGGGCTGGGGGAAGAGTTGGTGGCAATCCCGATTGACGGCAGACGCGCATGGCTTTTGCGCCGCGATCATCAAGCGCTGTCCACGAGTCACCCGAGTCGGCGCAGCCTGCGCCTGCTGCCTTACTTCGATGCCTATTTGCTGGCTCATGCCGAAAAGGAGCCCTTCCTTGACCCCAAGCATTACAAGCGCGTCTTCCGCCAGGCAGGATGGGTGTCTCCGGTTGTCTTGCTGAACGGAAAAGTCATCGGCGTGTGGTCCCTGACTCACCGTTCCAGCCACTCGGTGATGCAGGTCGAGCCCTTCAGGAAGCTCTCCAAAGCAGTCCGGGTCTTAATCGAGAAAGAAGCCATCAGTTTAGGAAGTTTCCTAGGAAAATCTATTCAAGTGGCTTTCAAAGCTTGAAACTACTCCGTGGCAAGGCGTGTGGTTCTTGACCAGGTATCTTACGGTTTACCTGCTGCGGAGCCGCCTTCGAGCGAAGCGGCTTAGTGAGCGCAGCGAACAATCATCCGCCTTGCCTACGTTGCGCTCCCTCAGCCTCTGCTCGACGCAACAGTACAACTGCACGGGCCTCGGTCGCGACGCCTTGCCAGGACGGCGCTTGCGGCCCCTCGCGACGACAACTCGTGAAAAATCCGGGCTAAAGTGGCACGAATCCTGATCGGGAAAGAAGCGGCCAGCCTTGGATTGTCCTTAGAAAAGGCTATTTAAACCATTAATAGCACTAAATTTTTTCGGAACGATCTGTGCTCAGATAGAGTGTCAGATCCACACTTGACGAGTTTTACTTTGTCAAGTCTAGACTTGACGAGTTATGACTTGACAAGTTTCAGTATGATGATAGAATGGCTGCATGAGCGAGTTCATCGGTCGTCGGCGCGAACTTGAGGCCTTGGAGAATGCCTACCAGTCCTCCCGCAGCTGCCTGATCCCAATCTACGGACGTCGGCGCGTGGGCAAGAGCGAACTGATCCTTCACTTCATGAAGGACAAGCCTGGGGTCTACTTCCTGGGCAAAAAGGCACCGGCAGGACTGCAGATTCGAGAATTTCTAGAGGAGGCCGCATTGGCGCTGCAGGAGCCGTTGCTGGCAAATCAGGCCGCAAATCGTTGGAAGGATGCCTTGACCGCGGTCAGCCGCAGCCAAAACAGCGACCGCAAGCTGATCCTGGTTTTCGATGAGGTCCAATGGACGGCCTCTTCCAGCCCGGAGCTTTTATCCGAGCTGCAGGAAATGTGGGACCGGCAATGGCAGGATTCAGGGAGAATCTTTCTCATCCTATGCGGCTCCTTGGTGGGATTCATGGAAAAGGAGGTTTTGGGTCGGCGCAGCCCCCTTTTTGGTCGCCGCACGGCTCAAATCCTCTTGCAGCCTTTCGGTTTTCGGGAGGCAGCCGAATTCCACCCCGGATACTCGTTGCCCGACAAGGCCAAAGCCTATTTCATTTGCGGGGGCATACCGCTTTACCTGAAGTTCTTCTCGGACAAGGAGTCAATCCCTATCAACATTTTCTCGCAGCTGCTGCAGGAGCATGCACCGCTGTTCCGGGAGCCGGATTTCCTGCTCCGTGAAGAGCTGAGAGAAGTCGAGAAGTACTACGCGGTCTTGTTGGCGGTGGCGACCGGGAACTCCTCAGCCCAATCCATCTCAAAGGTCAGCGGCATCGAATCGCGATCTCTGCACTACTACCTGCAGCAGCTTGTGGCTTTGAGGTATGTGCAGCGGCGCTATCCCTTGACGGGGAAAAGGCCTGCCGCCCGCAGCGTTCGCTTCAGCCTTGAGGATCCTTTGCTTAAGTTCTGGTTTCGCTTCATCTACCCCAACACCAGCTATTTGCCCTACATGGGGCCGGAGTTGGCCTTGCAGCACCGGATCCTGCCAGGCCTGGAGAGCTATTTCGGGCTTTGCTTCGAGAGGCTTTGCCGGGAGGCACTGCCTTACCTTTACCGCCGGGAAGGGGTGACGCCGCCCTTTGAAATCGGCGAGTACTGGTCACGCGATGCTCAGATCGATGTGGTGGGATTGCGCGAGGACGGATGGACCGACCTGGGGGAATGCAAATGGGGGCAGGTCCGGTCGGCAGTCAAGCTTGAACGGCAGTTGGAAGCGAGGGTCCGCTCCTATCCCAATCCAAGGAATGCCACGATTGGTCGCCGGATTTTCGTCCAGGGCAAGATTCCCCGCCGCACCTCGAAGGACTATCGCTGGCATGGGCTGGAGGATCTTTACCGGGAGTAAGAACTGACCTCAGCTCTATGGCAGCTGGCTGCCATCGATGCGGAGTGCTAGCCCGGCAAAGACTCAGACCGATCGCAGAAGGGTTCCAGGTTTCGGATTTTTGGAATCCGGTCTCGGATTCCGTACCTGGGACCCAGGAGCCCGGAACCCCTGACCGCCGCTAGCCCCAATGCCTTCACTTAATGAGTACCGGGCGCTGGAAGAAACAGAAGCCACGTGCCGGGCTTGTCCCGGTCGGGCTGTGCTCAGTAACCAGACCCGCTTCAAAGACCCTATCGCCACCACGGAGCTTGACTCCGTGGAGCGATGTTTCGCGACTGGGATTCAACCGCCGGCAAGATCCCCCATCTCGGGCAAACCATGCAGCCAATGCCTGCAACCCTCCGCCACCCTGCAATTCGGAGCTTTTGCGGGCTCTTCCGCCTATCCGGTCATCTCGTCCATCGCCTGGCAAACACCGCCCCACCGAGGCAAGCTCGGATGGTGGCGTTTTCTTTTTGCCGATCCCGTCTGGTCTCTAAACACGGCCCGACCGGGACAAGCCCGGCACGTGGCCTC
>JANQFM010000173.1 GCA_028277865.1 Acidobacteriota bacterium | reverse complement strand
CGATGCGCCAGGAAAGCTCGATCCAAAACTCGTCCTCCTCCCAGACTTCTCCCGGATTGGCCTGGTGGGTGAACTCCACCTTCTCTCCCAGTCGGCGGCGGGCCTCGCGCAGTACGGGCTGCCTGAAGGCGATCCACTGGCCGGAGTGGGTTTCATAGCTGATCAGGTCATGACGTTCGCCGGCATGCCCCATGGGCAGTACGTAATCGGCGAAGTAGGCGGTCTCGTTCCAGGTGGGGGTCAGGGCGGCGTGCAGCCCGACCTTCCCTTCATCGCTGAGGGTCTCGATCCAACTGAAGCCGTCCGGGTATGTCCAAACGGGATTGAAGACCCGCGTGAAATAAACCGCAAGCCGACCCCGGCCTTGTTTCAGGAAGTGGGGCAGCAGGAAGCTCATTTCATAGTGTGAAAGAGGGTATTCGTCGGGAAAGTGCAGCGAATTCCAGGTCTGCTGAGGGGGCGGTGTGTCAAAGAGGCTGGGCTTGAACTTGTTCCAGGCGCTGGGGGAGGTGCCGCCCTCGGTCCCCACGCTGCCCGTCAGTACGTTGAGAAAGTGCAGGCAGCGGGCCACCGCCCATCCTCCCAGATTGCCGCTGCCGGCGCTTCGCCAGTTGTGGGTGGCAAAGCGGCTGCCGGCACGCCCGATCTGGCGGGCCACTTCGACGATGGCCTTGGCGGGCACTCCGCTTTCCTGCTGGGCAAACTCAGGGGTGTATCGGCTGTAATCGCCGCTCAAGGCCTGGATGAATGCATCGAAATCAGGCTTTTTGCCCGGGTGCAGATTCTTCAGGTAGGTTTGCCAGTTCACCCAATCGTGCAAAAAGGCTCGGTCATACAGCCCTTCGTCCAGGATGACCTTGGCCATGGCCAGCAGCACAGCCGCCTCGCTGCCGGGATAGGTGGGCATCCAGTAGTCGGCCATGCTGGCCGTGTTGGAAAGCCGGGGGTCCATCACCGCCAGCTTGGCCCCTTTCATCATTCCTTCCAGAATTCTCTGGGCATGGGGATTGAAGTAGTGGCCCGATTCCAGGTGGGCGCTGATGAGCAGAATGAAACGGGCCTGGGCGTGGTCGGGCGAGGGACGGTCAAAGCCCTGCCAGATTGCGTAGCCGAAGCGGGCGCCCGCCGAGCAGATGTTGGTATGGCTGTTATGGCCGTCCACGCCCCAGGCCTGCAGGACGCGTTCGGCGTAGCCTTCGTGGCCGGGGCGCCCCACGTGGTAGACCACCTCGTTGCGGCGATCTTGCTGCAGGGCTTGACGGATGCGGTCGGCCAGATCGTCCAGCACCTCGTCCCAGCTCAATCGTTCCCAGTCGCCAGAACCGCGCTTCCCCTTGCGGCGCAGGGGATAAAGGATCCGCTCAGGATCGCGGATCTGGTTGATGGTGGCGGGCCCTTTGGCGCAGTTGCGTCCCCGGCTGCCGGGGTGATGGGGATTCCCTTCGAACTTGCGTATGGTCAGATCCTGCTTGTCGACATATCCCAACAGCCCGCATCCGGCTTCACAGTTGAAGCAGGAGGTGGGCACGATCATATAGTGCCTGGGGTCGAGCCGGGGCCAGCTGCCGGCCTCGTACTCCACCCAATCGTCCCACTTTTCGATGGGGGGATAATCAGTCAAGCTTCCTTCGGATGTCAGACGAGGCAAGGGCTGCCCGCTTTGGCGATGAAGATCAGGAATCAGGCCCAGCTTTTCGGCTGCCCTTTCGATCCAGCCTGCACGGTGGCGATCAGACATTCTGCACTCCTTGAGGTTTCTTGGGCGACCATTGGAAGCGAGTTTACAGGGTGAATGTCTGCTGGACAATCGTGCTGTTTTCAAAGGCAACAGTGTTCGGGTTTTAGGATCGGTCGTGGGCCATGGCCCCCAGAGTTTGGCTTGGAAAGGCGAGGACAAGGCGGCGACAAAGCAAAGGCGGTCTGTGCTAATCCAAATGGCCAGCAAAAGGAGCAGCCGTCCAAACCTGGCTTGGGTATCCCTGTCGCCCAACCAATCAATGGCCACGATCCGGGCTCGTCCCGGTCGGGCCTTGTTTAGAAACCAGAACCAGGCAAAAGCCTGGAGTCGCCACCGCCGAGCTTGTCTCGGTGGGGCGATGTTTCCTCGGAAAGGGCACGATGATCGTATTCGCCGACCGTGCCCGCAAAAGCGCCGAATTGGTATACGGGCCGTATCCCCTGCACGTAGGCCAGGTTATTCATGAAGCCCAACGCAATGTCTCGGGGTGCGGAGTTTAAAGGGCATCCCAACACCAGGTGCAGGTGATCGGGAAGGATGCCCGCACGTGACAGTTCGTAGTCCTTCGCGTCGCAGGACTTTAGGATCATTGTTCGGATCCGCCTCAACTTCACCGTCTTGTGGAACGCCGAAGAACTTGAGAAGGCCGAGAACGAACTGAAGACGGCCATTCGCGCCTCATTACCAGCGGAAGCGAGGATGGAGGTACGCATTCGGTTCACCCGTGAGAGGAATCGAGTAGCTTCTCAGGGCCGCCGCCGGGCCTGCCCCGGCGGAGCCCACGACTGGAAAGCTAGAATCGGT
>JANQFM010000148.1 GCA_028277865.1 Acidobacteriota bacterium | reverse complement strand
ACTTTGCGCCTCGGCGTCTTGGCGCGAGGCTCCGGCGCAGAACCCCCTTTGCGAACCACGGATGAATGCCGCCAGACGACAAACGCACTCCGAGTCGATTTCGTCCAGGCGCTGCAGCTTGTGCTTCAGCTTGGAGGCATCGGAAAAGAGGATCCGGTAAGACTGCTTGAGAGCGGAAATCTCGGAACGGCCCAGGCGGACACGGCGCAGCCCGACCAGGTTGAGGCCGCGGGTGCAGGCTGGAATGCCATCGACCAGATGGAAGGGCAAGACGTCCTGGATCACCTTGGCATTACCTCCGATCATCGAAAGTCGCCCCAGTCGGGTGAACTGATGGATGACCACGCCTCCGGAGATGAAAACCTGGTCTTCGATCTCGATGTGCCCCGCCAGGCAGACGTTGTTGGCGATGATGACCTCGTTGCCCAGCCGGCAGTCATGAGCCACATGGACATAGGCCATCAGATAGTTGCGGTGGCCGATGCGGGTGGGATCAGATGCGGAGGTGGAGCGGTGAGCCGTCACCCCTTCGCGGAAGACATTTTCGTCGCCGATGATGAGCTGAGTCGGCTTGCCCGAGTACTTGAGATCCTGGGGCGGACCTCCGATGACAGCCCCCTCGAAGACTTGGTTGCGATTCCCCATGCGGGTGCCGCTTTTTAGGATGGCCTGGGCGGCGATTCGGCAATGGTCGCCGATTGCGACGTCCTCTTCGATCACGGCATACGGCCCTACCGCGACTTGGCGGCCCAATCGTGCCGAAGAGGCGACCAGTGCGGTGGGATGGATCCGAGCTGGGGAGGTGGGATCGGCGCTAAGCATCAGATCCAAAAGCATATCGCAGCACGCTCTCCGTTTCCCAGCCCCGGGGGCTCCAGAGTGCAGCTTGGAGCATGTCAACCAGAACCTGGGCGGCAAGGGCTGAATCAGCATTCATTCAAGGCAGCTGGACCTGATAGGCGGCGGGTGCGGCCTTAGTGAGGAAAAAAGCAGATCGTCGGAATGGCTCAGGAAAAGCTCGGGAATAATCAGCACTCCAGGCTTTCAGAAACGATTCGCAAGCGTCCTCTTCCACCAAAGCCCAGACGCTGCCGCCGAATCCGGCGCCGAATGGGGAGGCGGCGACGGCACCCGATCGGCGGGCTTGTCGGGTCAGGTACAGCGTCTCCGGGGTCTGGTTGCCCAACAATTCTGCACCCAGCTTCCAGGATCGGTCCACCAAGCTTCCCAGTTCCTCCAACTCACCCCGCCCCCAACGCCGGGGCAAAGAGGGGATGATTTGGCAGGCTTCGGACTCGAATTGCCGCAGCCGATCCAGCAGTGCCCGGCTTCGATGAGGCGGCAATTCAGAGGACTCGACTGCCCGGCGCAACCGGTTTGCCGCTTGGGGCGACGTCCTCAGGATGGCGCCCAGGTGCGGCTCGTCGCCCCCGCCGGACTCCCGCCAGATCCTTGTCAATTGCTGAGCGAGACCCGAAAGGCGATTGTAGCTCTGCAGCGCCGCCCCGGTCTTGGCCGCCCGCACTCCGCTGGACGCCACGGCGAAGAGATGATCCGGCGGCAAAGGGATTTCGCGTTCGAAGCGCAAGGGGCGAAAGGAGTACTGGCCCAACTTGCTGGCGCGGCAGCACAGAATCGCCGTGTGGTCCTGGCTGCCTCCCTGAGTCCCTACGCCTCGGTCTCCCACCCAGGGACCGTAGCCGTATCCGTTCTCCACGCAAGCAAGGTACTCGGCCAGCTCTTCGCGGCTGCAGAGGTGCCGCAGGTAAAGGGGATGCCCCTTCAAACCCGAGACTGTTGCCAAAGCCAAAAAGACAGCCACAACCAGGGCGCTGGAACTGCTCAGGCCGGCCTCGTCCGGAAGGTCGCTGGCGAAGGCCAGTTCGGCACCGCTCAAGCTGCCGGGGAAATCGCGCATCAACCGTCGGGCCACCGTGCGTGGATAGTCGGCCCAATCCCCAGGTCGCTTTTCCAGATCTTGGCTGAGTTCGAAGCAGTCCTCCAAGCCCCGCACCGAGTCGCGAACTCGGATCAGCCTGTCGCGGCGCGCTGCCGCAGCGATGCAAAACCCCCTCTCCAATGCAACCACCAGGCTGCGCCCGCCTGCATAATCGGTGTGCTTGCCCAGCACCTCGATCCGCCCGGGAACGAAAAAAGCCGCCTCAGGCTTCCCCTCGCCCAAGGCACCGACAACCCGATCAACATCCATCCCTTAGCGCTCGTTCTCGAAAGTTCCTTCCCGAATCAACAAGGAGGCCGGAGACCGGAAACCGGCAGAGGGCTCTGGAATCCGGGACAGCCAAAGCTTGGAATGGCTGATACCCCCAGAAAACCTCGCCTGCCGCGATTTTCCCTCTGTCCCTTTTCTGCCGGTTTCCGGTCACCGGTTTTCGGTTTCCCGACTCGTGCCCGGTTCAAATGCGGCCCCGCCGAAAGTGTTGCCATATTTGCTAAAGGCACAACTTAGCGCTCTTCCTTTGCGTCTTTGCGTCTTTGCGCGAAATCCCGGCTGAGTCCTCGAAAGAGTGCCCGCACATCCGCCAGCCCTCCCACCGTCACCACGATCGACAGCCCCAAAAAGAGCAGGCATCCCAGCAACAGCACCAGCGCCCAAAGGCTCTTCCAGAATTCAACGCCCATCTTTGCGCTCCGGAAAAAACAAGGAGCCGAACACCATCAATCCCAGTGCCAGCCCGATGACCGTCAATCCCACCGACTCGCTGCTCCACACACCGTCCAGCCCCAGGGCACCCTGCACCGGCTTGAGTCCCAGCAATGCCAAGGTTCCGGCGGCCAAGGCCAGGTAGGCGCCGACAGTGCTGGCCCGTTTCCAGTAAAGCCCTCCCAGCAGCAAGGCAAAGGCGCCGATGGAATACATGGCGCCCGTTACGGCCATGTAGTCCCACAGATCCTGACCCAGTTCGTACCACAGGCTCCAGATGAGCAGAAAGACCGCGATCAGGACAATCAGCAGCCGGGCCATCAGCAGCCGGCCCTGCATGCTCATCCGACCGCCGCTGAGGGGATGGATCACGTCTTCAGAGAGCACCGAAGCCCAGCAGAGAAGGTAGGAATCGTGGGTGGACATGAATGCCGCCAGCATGCCGGCCCCGATCAGCCCGATCAGTCCAGCCGGCAGGATCTGGCTTAAGAAGACCGGCATGGCCAGCAGGGAGCTGTCCTGCACGGGGCGTCCGGCGGCATCGAAAAAGAAAGAGTGGGCCTGGGGATGCTGCCAAAAGAACGCCAGCGCGCAAACGCCCAGAAACTGGGGGATCATGAAGCGGACCATGAATCCCAGCGAAGACCACATGTAAAGCTTCTTGACAACCGCCGTACTCTCGGCCGCGCAGGCCCGCATCACCGCCGTTTGCCACACCGCGCAGGAGACGATTCCCGCGGTAAAGATCATCCACACGATGTAGGAGGGGCCGAAGCCCGCCCCTTCCACCATGGGATTGAACCCCGCCTCGCCGTGAACCGCGGCCACCGTCTGGGTAATCTCGGCCCATCCCAGGCGGTACAGCGCCAGCCCGCAGGCGGCGAGCAGCCCCAGCGACAGCACTACAAACTGGACGTAGTCGGTCAGCACCACCGAGACCATCCCCCCCAGGATGGTGTAAAAAACCACGATCACGATGAGGACGGTCATGACGGCCTTGACCGCCAGAGGGTCGGACATTCCGGTCAGGCCGGTCAAGAAGAGGGCGCCGGCCTTGAGGAAGAGCCCCATGTTGAGGATTCCCGCCACGGCCAGCAGGAAGCCTCCCAGGATGCGCACCCCGCGCGAGAAGCGGCGTTCGTAAAACTCGGGGATGGTCATCACGCCCAGCTCGCGCAGCGGAACCACGATGAATCCCGTCAGGCCCACCAGCAAGGTGACAATCCCGGCCACCAGTGCGATGTGAATGGCGGCCAGCCCTCCGGTGAAGCCCTTTTGGGCCGAGTACATGACGGTGACCAGCCCCAGCTCGGAGCCCACCATGGTGGCAATCCCCAGCAGTGACTTGAGCGAGCGCCCCGCCACCAGGTATCCGGCCATGTCGTGGATGTACTGGCGGGTGTAGATGCCAATGCCGATGGTGGCCAGCAGGTAAACGGCGATGATCACCCAGTCCAGTGTGCTGAAGCTCGATTGCAGTGCTTGCATGGGTCGGGCATGAGGGTGAACGATTTGGGGGTTGGGGTCAAT
>JANQFM010000092.1 GCA_028277865.1 Acidobacteriota bacterium | reverse complement strand
GCGGTTATTTTCAGACTCGGAGAACGGCTCGGACGGGGGAGGCGTCGCCTCCGCGGATCCGCAGCGGGAGGGCGATCAGCTCGTACTCGCCGTCGGGGACGCCTGCCAGGAGCAGGTTTTCCAATATGGCCGTCCCGTGGCGGTGGAAGATGTTGTGACAGGGCAGGTCTTTGCTGTCCACGAAATCGACCGAAGGCGCGTCCAGGCCCACAAGGCGGACTCCCGCTTCCCCGATCGCCTGGGCCGCTTGGGTGCTGAAATGGACGAAGCGGGACGGAAAGCGACGGGGATCGACGTCGGGGTTGCATCGTACCAGCAGGCGTTCGGGGGTCTGTTCAAGGACCGGCATCAGATCCTGAGCGGAGATGGTCTCGGCCGCTTCCACCGTGATCAGCCGGGCAGGGCCGAGGTAGGCCTGCAGATCGACCTGATCGATGCCGGTCGCGTTGTCGTCGAAGTGGGAGGGTGCATCGGCGTGGGCGCCGGTGTGCAGGCTTGCCGACATGGAGCTGAGGTTTACAGGGGCGCCTTTGGCGATGCTCAGGGATTGGTTTCGCTCAAAAGGGGCATCCCCGGGCCAGACGGCGATGGGGGGCTCCAGAAGGGGCGAAATGTCGTAAAGCTTGAAGGCCCGGCTCATGCCGCCATCTCCGCCGCGATGCGGCTCATCTCCTCGACGGTGGCTTCGACCTCCTCCATAGTGTTGTAAAAATGAGGCGCCACCCGCACGCCGGCGCCCGGCCGGTAATCGACCAGGAACCCCCTGCGGATGAGCTCCTGCGACACCCGCTTGGCGTCGGGAGGCTGGATCGAAACCGTTCCGCCGCGTCGGGCCGGATCGCGGGGCGAATTGACGCGAAAGCCCCGCTCCAGGGCCAGTTCGATGAGGCGTTCAGTCATGCGAACCGACTTCGCCCGGATACGGTCGACCCCGATTTCACCGATGATCCGATATCCGCAGCGTGCTGCGTACAGCGCCGGGACGTTGGGCGTCCCGTTGAGGAAGCGGAAGCCTGATCGGGAGTACTCCATCTGGGGCAGGAATTCGAAGGGATGCTCATGGGCCATCCAGCCGGTGAGGCGCGGCTGCAGACGATCGCGCACTTGCGGATTCACCCACAGGTAGGCCACTCCGGGCCCGCCGCACAGCCATTTGACCGAACCGCCGATCACGAAATCGGCGCCCAGCTCCTGCACGTCAAAAGGCACTGCCCCGCAGCTCTGGTAGGTGTCCAAAATGACGTAGGCGCCCACCGAATGGGCTTTTTCGATGATGGGCTTGACGTCCTGCAGGTAGGCTGACTTGAAGATGACGTGGGAGATGGGCACTGCCAGCGTCCGCTCGTCGATTGCCTCCAGCAAAGGCTCCAGGGGGGCGGTGATGCCGTCCGGGCAGGGGGTGGCCACGATTTCGATACCTTCCTGCGCCTGGTAAAAGTAGCGTACGGAGGGGAAGTTCAGCTCCGAGTAAACCACCTTGTTGCGGCGCTTGTCTCGGGGCAGCGAGGAGAAGACGATCGCTTCGGCCAACGTGACGTTCTGGTGAGTTGAAACCTCTTCCGGCCCAGCGCCGATGATGCGGCCCACCAGATCCCCCACCGCGACTGCCATTTCCCACCAGCCCTCATCCCAGGCGCGCACGCCGCGATGATTCCAGGTATCGGCGTACTCGCGCAGGCTGTCATAGACGGCACGGGGCATGGCACCCAGCGAGTTGCTGATCATGTAGACCGATTCGTCCAGGATGGGAAACTCTTTTCTCCACTTGAGCAATTCGTCCATGGGGCAGGTCCAATGTCCAAAGTCCAAGGTCCAAGGTCCAAGGTCCAAGGTGATACAGCCTACCACCTTTTCGTTTGCCTTTCGCGCTCCTCTTGTATTGGCTTTCGTGATTCTTGTTCGCAGGCCGTTTCGCTCGAAGCGCGGGCTTCCCTTCGAGCTGTGGAATTTGCTATACCCTTTGATCCATGTTCTGCAAAGCCTCGCCAAGATTCTTGCTCGTTCTGTTGCTGATCTCGTCTGCTTGGCTGGCTGCTCAAGGACTGCCGCTTCGACAGGCGCCTTCCCAGGCGACCCAGCCGCCTTACGATTGGCTGTTCCTGGGAGCACGGGTGATGGACGGCAGCGGCAATCCCTGGTTTCCGGCCGACGTGGCAGTGCGCGGCGGACGGATTGCCGCCATCGGTGATCTCAGCCAAGCCCGCGCCCGGCGTACGGTTTCAGCTGAAGGCAGGCTGATCGTCCCCGGCTTCATCGACATTCATTCGCATGCCGATGACGCCGTGCGGCGCATGAGCGGGCTGCGTTCCTCCGAGGCCACCCGCCGTTCTGCCCCCAACCTGGTCAGCCAGGGCATCACCACCGTGGTCGTTAACCAGGACGGCCGATCGCCCTGGCCCATCGGCGAGCAAAAGGCTGCATTGCAGGAGTTGGGGATCGGCCCCAACGCGATTCTGCTGGCCGGGCACGGAACCATTCGCCGCCAGGTCATGAAAGACGACTTCCGGCGTACGGCCACCGCGCAAGAAATCGAGCAGATGCGCCGGCTGATGCGCCAGGCGATCCAAGAGGGCGCACTGGGGTTGTCGGCCGGATTGGAGTACGTCCCAGGGCGTTGGAGCAACACCGACGAAGTGGTGGCTCTGGTTGAGGAGATTGTGCCGGTCCAGGGCGTTTACATCTCGCATCAACGCAGCGAGGGGTCCGACCCCATGTGGTTTTGGCCCAGCCAGGATTCCTCGCCGCCCAGCCTGCTGGACGCGGTGCGCGAGACCATCCGGATCGGCGCCCGCACCGGCGCCACCGTGGTGGCCTCTCACATCAAGGCCAAGGGGGCTCATTATTGGGGTTCCGGCCAGGCTGCCATTTTGCTCATCGAACGGGCCCGCGCCCAGGGAGTGGACGTTTGGGCCGACCAGTATCCCTATGACACGACCGGAAGCGATGGCAACACCGTGCTGCTCCCGCGCTGGATCTGGCGGCTTCCGGAAGCCGAGCCAGGATCCGCTTCCCAAGACGGAGAGAATTCCAATCCCGGATTTGCAGGTGCCCTGCAGAGAATCCTGCAGGATCCGGAAAAGGCCGCCCAACTGCGCCGCGACATCTCCCACGAGATCACCCGCCGGGGAGGCGCAGAAAAAATCGTGGTCTTCGATTTCCCGGAAAAATCGGCTGTGGGCAAATCACTGGCCCAATTGGCCCGCGCCAGGGAGATTGAAGCGGTGGAGATGGCGATTCAACTGCAGTTGGAGGGCTTTGCGGATCGTCCCGGAGGTGCCCGTCTGCGCGGCTTTTCGCTTTCCGAAGAGGACATCCGTCTTTACGTGGCCCGACCCTGGACGGCGACTTGCTCGGACGCCGGCATCGCCCTGCCCGACGACGGCCCGGTCCACGCCCGCTTTTACGGCACCTTCCCGCGCAAGATCCGCCGCTACGCATTGGACGAGCAGGTCATTTCGCTGGAGCAGGCCATCCGTTCCTCCACCTCCTTGCCCGCCCAAATCCTGCGCCTCAAGGACCGTGGCCTGCTGCGCGAAGGCTACGCTGCTGACTTGGTGGTCCTGGACCTGGAAAACCTGCACGACCGCGCCACCTTTTTCAAACCTCATCAATATGCCGAGGGGGTCGATTACGTGCTGGTCAACGGGCAGGCCGTAGTCGAAAAAAGCCGCCTCACCGGAGCACTGCCGGGGCAAGTCCTGACTCGGTGATCGAGAGATTCGCGCAAAGCCGCAAGAGAACGCCAAGGCGAAGATCCCAAGGATTTCGAGGTTTGGGCGGATCGATTCGGGTCAGGAGTTCTGAAGTTTCTTTGCGAGCTTTGCGTCTTGGCGCGAAACCCTGTTCTCACACCTCAAACACATCCATGATAGGGAATTCGCCGCCCAGGATGGGAACCGGGTCTGATCCCAGCCAGGACTGGAGTACCGTGGCGTAGACGTCGCGAAAATCGCGGCTGTAGACCATGTCGCCCACCGAGTCGAGGTCTTCAGGCGCCAAGCTGGGATGCACGCCGTGAAAGCCTGCCTTGACTCCGCCGCCGATCAGGAACATCTGGTTGGCCGTGCCGTGGTCGGTGCCGTCGCTGGCGTTTTCGAAAAGGCGCCTGCCGAACTCGCTGAAGGTCATGATGGTCACCTGGTCCTCACGGCCCATCTGCTGCATGTCTGCCCAGAAGGCCCGGATTCCGCCTGAAACCGTTTCCAGCAAGTCGCCAAGGACGCCTTGGGTGTTGGCGCCTGGAGCGGCTTGTTCGGCGTGGGTGTCGAATCCGCCGATGGTCACATAGTAGACGCGTACGCCCAGGTCGGCGGCGATGATCTTGGCACATGTGCGCAGGTTTTCGGCAAAGGCGTTGGGCGGGTATTCGACCGTGCTGTTGTAGTTGTCCTGCCCCTCCAGCAAGTCGATCGAAGCGATTGTAGCGTCCAAGGCGGTTTGGGTGACGTACTGCTGCAAGTTGAAGCGGCTGTTGGGCTGGGAGAGGATCTGCTGGAAGGCGGCATTCTTGTTGGCGTCGTCATTCGGGTGCAAGGGATCGGTCTCCAGCCGGAAGGTCTCGATCGACTGAATGGCAGGCAGGGACCCGTTTTCGGAAATCATGGCCTTGGGGACGCTGCCTCCCACGGCCAGTCCCTGCAGGGAACCCGTGGCCTGAAGGTCGTCGAAATAGTTGGCCAGCCAGCCATTGGTGCCGATTTCGATGGGTTCGGCCGTATACCAAATATCCCGTGAGCGGAAATGGGACCGGTTGGGATTGGGGTAGCCGATGCCGTGCAGGACGGCCATTTTGCCGTCGTCGAAGAGTTCCTTGAGTCCCGTCATGCGGGGATGAAAGCCGTATGTGTCGTTCAGCTTGAGGACCTGAGATTCCGGGATGGCCAGGCTGGGGCGCTTGCCGTAATAAAGGTCGTTGCTGTAAGGCACCACCGTGTTGAGCCCGTCATTGCCGCCGGCCAGTTCGACCACCATCAGAATCCGTTCGTCCGGGGCGGCCTGCAAGGCCTTTTTTTGCACCTGGGCCGCCTTGAGGCTGTTGACCAGGAAACTGGGGGCGGAAAGGGCCGCCGAGAGCATGGTAAAGCGTCGAACAAAATCTCTTCGATCCATGATGTCATCCTTTATGAGCAGCTATTGACAACTGCACCTGGCAACTAGCGAGGCGAAGCCTCAGGCCGATCGCAGAAGGGTTTCGGGTTCCAGGTTCCGGGTTCCGGGTTTTCGGGATTCGGACTCTGGAATCCGGAAGCTGGGACCTGGAGCCCGGAACCCCTGACCACCGCCAGACCCCTCGCAGCCAAATTTGACTCAATCATGAAGAACCCTTGAAACCTTAGCGGCCTAGTTCAACTGGTAAGCCGGCATGATGTTGATCAGGTAGATCAGGCCGCGCACCTTCTCATCCACTGTGAGCGGATTGTTGATGTCGAATTCAACCACGGCGCCTCCCTCGCCGCGGGTCAGGTAATCCTGCAGAACGAATTCCTCGTCCGGGGTGAGGTCTCCCTGCAGCAGGCGGTCCCCGAAGTGGACCGTCACATCATCGCCGGTCTGCAATCCGAAATCTTGGATGATCCCCGCCAAATCGACCGGCTGAGGCTGGCCGCCACGTCCCACACCGGGGCAGAAAGCCTGCCCCCGGCAGGCCAGCATGATGTTGAAGAAGTTGTAGCGGAAGAGCAGCGTCGAGGTGTTGACCCAGCCAACCCCGCTGGTCCAGCCGCCCACATCGGGCGGGAAGAAAAGCAGCTGGTTCATGTTGAAGAGGTAAAAGGGCAGGTAGGTGGGATCGTCCAATTCCATCTCTCGCATGAAATTGACCACCATCTCGACGGGACTCTTCATCAAGGCCCGGTAGGCTCTGTCGGAGAAAAATTCGGGGTGGCGGAAAATGGCCCGCATCAGCACGGAAGTCTCGTAGCCGCTGTCGCGAAAAGTCCGCCCCAGATCGCGAACCAGCTGGTCGGAAGGGTTGGGGTAGACGAAGAACTCCCAAAGCTTGCGGGCGATGAACTCGGCGGTGACCTCCTGCTCGAAGATGATGTCGATGATGTCGTCGCCGTCAAAAGTGCCGGTCTTGCCCAGGAACGTCTTGGAGCCGAAGTCGTGCAAGCGCTCCACAAAGATGAAATTGTAGGCTCTGGCACGGCGGTTGAGGGTCCATCCGGTAAAGGCGCGGGCAGCTTCCTCGATGTCGGTCTGGGTGTACTGGTCCACACCCATGGTGAAGAGCTCCAGCAGCTCGCGGGCCCAGTTTTCGTTGGGGCTTTCGTTGAAATTGATGAAGTTGTCCAGCCAGATGAGCATGGCCGGGTCGCGGGCGATCTGGTGGACCATTTCCTTGAAGTTTCCGAGTGCGTGCTGGCGCAGCAGGTCGAGTTGCACCATCAGCAAAGGCTGGCCGGTATTCTTGACAAAACGGATTTCACCCACCGAAGTGGCGAAGTGGTCGTGCCAGAAGAAGGTCATCTTTTCCAGCAGCTGGCGTCGGCTGTGCATCATCCGATAAAGCCACCACTGATTAATGCCCACTGGATCGGCGATCTGAATCCCGTTTTGATTGGTGCGGCTGAGGCGGAAATTGCGGGCAGCCAGTCCGGCTTCCATGGCCGAGTCATCGATGTTTTGATAGGCGATCAGCTCGTCCAAAGTGGCCAGAAAACCCTTTTCGACCAAGCTCTCCAACTCGGCGGGAGATGCGCTGAAGCCCGCCCGGCGCGTCAGGTGAGCGGCGGACTGCTGGTTCCAGGTGAACTGAGGGGCCGGCCGGGCTACGGGGGCGATTTTGACTCCCTGCCCCAGCATCGAGACGCCGCTGACCAGGACAGCGAAGTTGAGCAGAATGATTTTCTTCATGACGATTGCCTTTATTCCATTATAGCCTGCCGTTTCCCCACTGTACGGAATTTGCGCCCAGGTGTTTCAGGGTTTGCGAATTTCTACACAGGGAAATTGGGCTGAAGGCCGCAGAGGAGCACGAATATATGGCCACGTGCCGGGCTCGTCCCGGTCGGGCCGTGTTTGGAAACCAGAACCGGGCAAAAGGCATGATGCGCCACCCCCGAGCTTGCCTCGGCGGGGCGATGTTTTCCTGTGCAGAGGGCGAAATGGCCGGATTGCAGCAAGCGCCCGCAAAGCTTCCTGTTTCAGGGCGGCTGCCTGGGCTGGGAGCACTTGTCGGCGATTGGGATCACAGCCATGAAACATCGCTCCACGGAGTCAAGCTCCGTGGTGGCGATAGCGTTTTTTAAAGCGGGTCTGGTCACTAAACACGGCCCGACCGGGACAAGCCCGGCACGTGGCCTTCATTGCTTCCAGGGGCCGCAAGCGCACCGCAGCCAGAGCGGATGATTGTTCGCTGCGTTCACTAAGCCGCTTCGCTCGAAGGCGGCACCGCAGCAGGCAACCCATGAGGAATCCGGGTTTAGGGCTTCTGAGCCTTGTCTCGGGCCTTCCGCTTTTTTTCATCGGCTTCCAAAAATCGTTCTAACGCGCCTTGAAGCTGATCCGCGCTTTGGCCTGTGGTTGCGGTATCGACCAGGAACTGGTAACCCTCGGTGTCCACGTCTTGAAGGCCGGGCGACTCGAAAACCTCGGGGGAGGGCTCTCCAACGATAATCTGCAATGGCTCCATCACCATGCTACTCGTCTCGCTGCGGATGGGCACTATGCCCAGTTCCGGTGCGATATGGATCAAGGCACCCTGTTTCCGGTCTTCCAGCATGATCGTTCTGTAGCCCAGAATTTCGCCCTCTCCGGCGAAGGAGGGTCCATTCCTCAACAGCTCTTCGTCCACAAGCATGGACTCTAAAGGGGGGCCTTGAAAGATGCCTTTGCCCTTGCCGGCATTGCGAATCTGGCCCCCGTTTTCCCGGCTCGAAATGGTGGTGCCGTTTGGCATCGGCACCAACTCGCCATTCTGATACCTCAGCATGTCCGTCCGCCAGTCTCCTGTAGCGCTCTGGTAGCGGATTACCAAGGACCAGGGCCGCAACTCTCCTTGCCGGTCCGCCATGAGATAGCGGAAGTAGCCTGTATATCCGGAGGGCTGGTTGAGGTCGGCCTTCTGGGGTAAGCCCCAGGACCGAGTCACGATCAATGATGCAGGGATCAACGCGGCCGCAAAAAGAGCCAACGAAAGGATTCTTGTCTTACTCACTCGGGCTTCCTCCTGGTTCTCCAGACGCAATTTCGACTCGCGTGCATCCAATGCAGATTTGATTCACACAACGGCTCAAATGCTGGAAGGTGCCGTCGGTGCAGATGATTTCCTGCTTGAAACAGGAAATCTCGCCGGTCCAGAAACAGGCGCAGCTTGCGTCGCAGTAGGTCAAAACAACAGCCCCGCTGCATGTGGGGTCTCTCCAGGGACAGGCAGCCTGCACTTCTGTGGTGATGGGCAAAAGCGTGAAGACAAGACTAGTGAAGATCAATCCAAGGGCGGCAGCTCTCAACACCCTGTCGATCAACGGTAGCTTGGCAAAAATCCGCACAGCTTTCCCCTTTCATCGCATGAAAAGCATTGTTCACTCGATTTGCTTAGGCTAGCATTCTGTTATGTGGTATGCAAGCAGATTTATCGAAAAAACTGCAGATCCAGACTCCTCTTGCCCTTCCCTCATCTCTGGGCTGCGCGCTGCCCCAACTCCAGTGCCAGCGCCCGGTTCCCCGCCATTGCCGCTTCGATCTGGGGGATTTGCACCGATTCCTTGACTGTATGGGCCAGGGCTTCCTCTCCCGGCCCGAATCCGATGACCGTCCAGCCGGATCGGTGGAAATGCCCTCCGTCGGTGGCGAAGTGCCACACGCCGACAGGTTCGGACAGCCCCATTGAATCTTCGAGGATGTCTCGTGCCGCCTGGATGACTGGGTGGTCGCCGGGTGTCAAAAAGGCGGGATTGTCGGCAGGGATGCCCGCTTCATATCCGGTGAAGCTGCGACGCTCGAATACCGGAATGCTCACTTCGGCTTCGGCTCCCTCGATCAGGCAGCCGTCGGCCAACTCTTGCAGGACGCG
>JANQFM010000763.1 GCA_028277865.1 Acidobacteriota bacterium | reverse complement strand
TGAAGCGGGTCTGGTTACTAAGCACAGCCCGACCGGGACAAGCCCGGCACGTGGCTTTTTTTAGCAGCGCCCGGTACTCCTTAAGTGAACAGCATTGGGGCTAAACCGGATTTCTCACGGGTGAGCTGTGTCACGCAGCAGTGGCGGTCGTGCCCAAGTGTTCTTCGACATCTGTCGGAATGGCTTGACAGACTCGGCCCCAAAGCATTAGATTTTTAGCCGGGGCTAAAAATTAGCCTCCATCGCCGGGGAGAAGCAAGATGATCGATCCCTTGGTTGCATTGGCCGTGGCTGCCGTCGGAGCAGGCTTGCTGGCCGTCCTCTTCTGGCCGGAATCCGGTCTCTACCCTCGATGGATCAAGGCTCGTCGGATGAGCGGGCGAGTGCTGTCCGAAGATGTCCTCAAGCACATCCACAAGTTCGAGATGAAGGGCAGGAGGACGACGCTGGAAAGCGTTGCCGGCGCCGCCCAGGTTTCATTGGACCGGGCTGGGGATCTGGTGGCACGCCTGAAGGAAAAGGGGCTGCTCACAATTGAAAAGGACGAGTTCAAGCTCACGCCCGAAGGGCGCGACTACGCCTTGCACGTCATCCGTACCCATCGCCTGTGGGAACGTTACTTGGCGGAAAAAACGGGCTATGCCGAGGCCGAGTGGCACACCCAAGCCGAGGAGTACGAGCACCGCCTCTCTCCTCAGCAGACCGACGCCTTGTCGGCCCAGTTGGGAAACCCCACTCACGATCCCCACGGCGACCCAATCCCCACATCGGAAGGGAAAATGGTCCATCATGGAGGCAAGCCTCTGACAGCCCTGCCTTTGGACCAGCCCCTCCGCGTCGTCCACCTGGAGGACGAACCACCGGCCGTTTACGCCCAGCTGGTGGCCCAGGGCCTGCATCCCGGCCAGGTGATTCGGGTGACCGAAGCCGGCGCCGAACGGGTGCGTTTTTGGGCCGACGGACAGGAGTACGTGCTGGCGCCCATACTGGCTGCCAACATCACCGCTGTTGCGGCTCCCCAAGAGAAGGCCGAGCCGGCCGCTCAGCAACCACGCCTTTGTGACCTCGAGCCGGGCCAAAGGGCTCAGGTGACCAGCGTCTCTGCAAACTGCCGGGGACTGGAGCGGCGACGTTTCATGGATCTGGGGATCTTGCCCGGAACCGTGGTCGAAGTGCAAATGAGGAGCCCCAGCGGCGATCCGACCGCCTACAAAGTGCGAGGGAGCACCATTGCCCTGCGCCATGAGCAGGCCGGCCACATCCACATCGAACCCTTGAGCGAGGCGTCATGAGCCAACTCAGCCAGGACCAAGCCCTATCCGATGCCTGCCGGTCCTGCCCGGCCCATCATGCCGCCAACTTGCGCAAGTTGGGGGTGGACATGCAGGACTGGGATTACGTCATCGCCCTGGCGGGAAATCCCAATACCGGCAAAAGCACCGTCTTCAACGCCCTGACGGGCTTGCGCCAGCATACGGGCAACTGGCCCGGCAAGACGGTGACCCGCGCCGAAGGCGGCTTCGAATATGCCCGGCACCGCTACAAGATCGTCGACTTGCCGGGAACCTATTCGCTGCTTTCGACCAGCTACGACGAGGAAATCGCCCGCAACTTCATCCTCTTCGGCCAGCCCGACGTCACGGTGATCGTGGCCGACGCCACCCGTCTGGAGCGCAACCTCAATCTGGTGCTGCAAGTCTTGGAGATCACCAGCCGTGCGGTGCTGTGCCTCAACTTGATGGACGAGGCCAAGCGCCACCAGCTCACGGTGGACGACCGGCGGCTGGCCCGCGACCTGGGGATTCCGGTGGTCCCTACCTCGGCGCGCTACCGTCAAGGGCTGGACAGCCTCTTGCAGGCCATTGACGAGGTGGCCGCCGGCAAGACGGCCTGCAAGCCGCACCGGATCAGCAGCGGCTCTGCACGCCTACACAAAGCCATCGCCAGCTTGGCCCGCCAGCTGCAGGGCGCCTACCCCGGCCTTCCCAATGTCCGATGGATCGCCCTTCGACTGCTGGACGGCGACGAACGCATCATCGAGGCTCTGCAAAAAGGCGAACTGAAGGAGTTGGTTCTGGGCCAGCAACTGCCGTCCCAGTCCAATGTGATTCGGATGGAGGCAGCGCAATGAGCCAGCAAGCCGCCCAGTCCATCCTTAAGAAAGCCGAGTCGCTGCGATGGGAGATCGGCCATAATTTTCAAGACGACCTCATGGAGGCCGTCTATACCGATGCCGCCCGCATCGCAGAGCGGGCCGTCGCCAGCTCTGATGAAACGCCCCGATTCGACCTGGACCGGACCATCGACCGCCTGGTCACCAGCCGCGTTTGGGGGTTTCCCATCATGCTGCTGCTGCTCACCGCCGTTTTTTGGATCACCATTTCGGGCGCCAACGTCCCCTCGGCCATGTTGGCCGACCTGCTCATCGAAGGCGCCCATCCGGTGCTGAAAGGCCTGGCCGACTCCATCGGGATGCCTTGGTGGCTGAAGGGGCTGCTCATCGACGGGATGTACCTGGCGACCGCCTGGGTGGTTTCGGTCATGCTGCCTCCCATGGCCATATTCTTTCCGCTTTTCACCTTGCTGGAAGACTTCGGGTACCTGCCCCGAGTGGCGTTCAACCTGGACAACTTCTTCAAGCGGGCCGGCGCTCATGGCAAGCAGGCCCTCAGCCTGGCCATGGGCTTCGGCTGCAACGCGGCCGGAGTCATCTCCACCCGCATCATCGACAGCCCCCGTGAACGCCTGATCGCCATCATCACCAACAACTTCTCGCTTTGCAACGGACGCTGGCCCACTCAAATCCTGGTCGCCACCCTTTTTATCGGGGCTCTGGCGCCTCCCTACTTGGCGGGAATCCTCTCAGCGCTTTCTGTGGTGGCCATTGCCGTGCTGGGAGTCCTGTTGAGCTTCCTGGTCTCCTGGGGACTGTCGCGCACCGTTCTCAAGGGCGAGGTTTCGGCCTTCACCCTGGAATTGCCGCCTTACCGCCCTCCTCGCATCCTGTCCACCATTTACACCTCGCTCATCGACCGTACCATCTTCGTCCTGTGGCGAGCGGTGGTCTTCGCCCTGCCGGCCGGAGCGTTGATTTGGCTGATTTCCAACATCCACATCGGCTCGCAAAGCCTGGCCGTTTGGATAATGGGATTCCTCAATCCCATGGGCCTCCTGCTGGGGCTCAACGGAGTGATCCTATTGGCCTATATCGTGGCCATCCCGGCCAACGAGATCGTCATCCCCACCATCCTGATGCTGACGGTGCTGACTTTCGGCATGGCTGGCATGGGAGAAGGCCCCGGGGTCATGTTCGAAAAAACGGATGCCGTCGCTCTTTCCATCTTTCAAGAGGGCGGCTGGACACTCTTGACAGCCGTCAACCTGATGCTCTTCAGCCTGATCCACAATCCCTGCAGTACGACCATCTACACCATCTACAAGGAAACCGGCAGCGTCAAGTGGACTACGGTAGCCAGCCTGTTGCCGGTCGCGATGGGCCTGGCGGTCACCTTCCTGGTGGCGCAGGTGTGGAGGTTGGCAGCGGGATAGGGGAGGAATCAGGAGTCGGGGGTTATCCCCCTTCGCGACCCGGCAACACCACCTTCTGAAAGTAAGGGCACTGGTCGAGCAGGCTGCACTTGTCGCAGAGCGGCTTGCGGGCTTTGCAGACGTATCGGCCATGCAGGATCATGGTCAGGCTGAACCGGATCCAGTCCTTTTCGGGCAGCAGCTTCCCCAAGGCGGTTTCGATCTTGACGGGGCTTTTCTCAGATGTCAGGCCCAGGCGCTGCCCCAGTCGCGTCATGTGAGTGTCGACCACGATTCCTGCAATCCCGAAGCAGTTGCCCAGGATGACGTTGGCCGTCTTGCGGCCCACGCCGGGCAGGGCGGTCAGCTCCTTCATGCCGGAAGGAACCTCTCCCCCGTGGCGTTCGATCAGTGCGTTCATGGACTGACGGATCTTGTCGGCTTTCTGGCGGTAGAATCCGGTGGAGCGGATGTCCTCTTGCAGCTCCTCTTCGGGCACCTGCAGGTAGTCCTGGGCCTTGCGGTACTTCTCAAAAAGCGTCCGAGTCACTTGGTTGACGCGCACGTCGGTGCACTGGGCGGCCAGGATGGTGGCCACCAGCAGCTGCAAGGGGCTTTCAAAATCCAATTCCAGCCGAGCCTGGGGAAAGGTCTCCGCCAGCCGTTGCAGGATGGTTGCGGCCCTCTTTTCAAGGCTGCTTTGGAGCATCGTCGCAGTCCTCGGGGAACTCTGGGCAGGCCGTGGCTTGGCGTCCTTGGCGCCTGGGCGCGAAACCTCAGAAATCCCAAAGCTTGAAGTCCTTGGAAACCCCGATGATCACGCCTGTGTCGGGGTCGGTGTCCTGGAAGCCGAAAAAGGCGCCCACGTCCCAGTAGAGCCCGCCCGCCTTGAACTGGGCGCCCAGGCGCAGATGGGTCTGCTCTTCGGTGCCAATTCCGGCGTCGCCCGCCCGCCCGTTCAGGTCGGCCAGCAGGTTGACTTGGTCATTGACCTCGAAAATGAGGGCGGCGCCATAAGTGAAAAGGTCGTCCTGGGAACTGGAGTCGGTTGGATCGCCCAAAATGGCGACTCCCAGGTTTCCGATGGCGCGGGCCCTGCCCACTCTTTTTTCGATCAGGAATGAGCCGAAGGCATTCAGCTCGTCGTTCCCCAGGCCATTTTCGTTGGAGGCGTTGGGCATCTCGAAGCCAAACCGGAATCCCAAGGCCGGAGAGCCGTCGCTTTCCTGTTTGAAGCGGACTTTGGCGGCCAGAGTGAAGTCCCCCACGTCGCTGGTGGAATCGTCATTGAAGTTGAGGTTGGGAGTATTGGGCGCAGGGAACTGCCGGTTGATGTTGAGCACGTTTTGAACGGTCCCCAATAGCTGAAGCTCGACGTTCTTGCCCACGCCCAGGCGGAAACCCAGCATTCCCAGGCGTGAGAGGTCTCCTTCCAATCCGGAGAAGGGAAAGACAGCGTCCTGCAGGAATTCGAAACCCAGCTCAAAGCGCAGGTGGCCCGGCTCCACAGTATGAACCGGCTCGGTCACCATGGGGCGTTGCTGGGCCAAAATGATGCTCTGGCTGGACAAGATGAGAAACGCTGCTGCCAGTAGTCTTTTCATCCGGGGGAGTTTAGTCAGCCAACCTGGCAGCGTCAAGAAGGGATCTAGCCCGGTCACGGGTTGTCGTCGCATCAAGTTCCAGTCCAGATTGCCTCAAGCATCTGCGATCACCAGCGCACGACATTGAGTCAAATCCTGCCACCGAGGCCCAGAGTGCACAGAGAAGAAACAGAAACCCTCTGATCTCCGTGTCTCGGTGTCTCTGTGGCTTCCCTTCTCTGGTCTGAGGCGCCGCCTCGGCAATTTTAGCAATTTGAATTCACGGGCTATAGTCTGACAGCCTCTCTCTCCAAATCTCCCCACCTGTACTGCAGGATCGCGAGGGCGGCGATGGGGGCGGTTTCGGCTCTCAGGATGCGGGGGCCCAAGTGAGCGGATTGCAGGCTGTGACGCTGGAAGGCTTCCCGGTCCTGGTCCTCCCATCCGCCTTCCGGGCCGATGATCAGGCTGCAGGACTGCGGGGATGAATGCTGCTCGACAACCTCCCGCAGCGGGACAGTCGCGGCCTCGTCCAGCACCAAGCGGACCTCGGACTGGTCCGCACTGCAAAAATCCTCCAAAGGCGTCAGGTCTTGAAGGGAGGGCAACCGAAGGCGACCGCTCTGCTTGACGGCCTCGGCAAGGATCTTGTGCCAGCGCACCCGCTTTCGCTCGGCGCTGGCGGGCCTGGGGCGGACTTCGGTTCGCACGCTCGTCAGCGGAACAATGCGGTCAACGCCCAATTCAGCCGACTTCTGAATCACCCACTCAAAGTTGTCTTTCTTGAGCAATGCCTGAGCAAGGGTGATCTCCAAGGGCGACTCGCTTGGCTGGCTGAGGCGCTCTTCGACTTGGGCCGTCCAACCCTTTCCGCTCCTCTCCAGTCGGCAGCGATAGAGCCCTCCAGCGCCGTCCAATCCCAAAAACCGGTCGCCCTTGGAAAGCCGGCGCACCTTGACCAGATGATGCGCCTCGTCTCTTGGAACTTCTGCCACCCGAGCAGAAACAACCCGAATGAATGCTCTATACATGGAATCCTGATCGATAATCCGCACTTCTTGAGACGAACGGCTTGCCGCCCGCTCGCTCCCCAATCCATTGAATCAGCGTCTACCGGCTGCCAAAACTCAATGTTTCCTCCTCTTTTCTCCCCTCCCTTCTTTTTCCAGCAAGCGGACGATTTCATTGTCGCCATGGCTGCGCGCCAAGTCGAGGGCGGTCTGGCCTTTGAGGCCTGCCGGTTTGGGGTCGGCACCCCTTTGCAGAAGCAATCGGACCAGTTCAAGATGGCCCTCGGCAGCGGCGATGCGCAGGGGTGCGCCCTGTCCGTCCGGGGCATGGACCAGGCTGGGGTCATCATCCAGGAGACGCACGACGTGGCGGGCAAGATTCAGCTCTACAGCGTCGAAGATGTCGGGCTGGGCGCGCTCGGACAGCAGCTTCAGAACCTCCTTCTGATTTCCCTCGTTAGCCCATCCGAATGCGCTGCCGCCCCAGCGCTTTTCGCGGGCAGCGGCATCGGCGCCCTGGTCGAGCAAATAGTTGACGACTTCCGGGTGTCCCATCAGCGAGGCTTCGTGCAGGGCCGTGATGCCGTCAACGGGAGCGGCCGTGGGGTCCACTCCCCGATCGGCCAACCAGCGCACAATCTCCAGGTGGCCGAACCGGGCCGCATGGAGCAGGGTCTGCTGAGCTGCCACTTCTGGATCTCGGGACATGTGCAGCCAGGAGAGGGGGCAGTACCCGGCTTGCGGTCGAAGCCTCCCGTCTTGTGCGATGTCGCGCTGCACCAAGTCGAGCCGTCCTGCAGCGGCTGCAAAAATGGGATTGTCCAGCTTGGCGCCGGCTTTGATCAAGGCAGGGACGGCCTGAGGGTGACGGAAGGCGATGGCATTGGCCAAGGGCACCCCGTCGTGATCCAGCCCGTTGGGATCGGCACCGGCGGTGCACAGTAATTCGGCCAAATCGCCCTGCAGGCCCGCTTGTGCAGGCCAGGTGCTGGAAACCAGCAAGGAGAGGGTGGTCTGGGCGGGCCCTCCGCCGTAGGTGGCGCACAGAGCGTCGGCTTCGGCGCCCCGATCAAGCAGGATCCCGGCAATCTCGACCGCATTGGAAGGCGTCTGCTGACGTTCGGTTTCGATTCCATTGGCGCCCAGGTAGTGGAGCAGGGTGGCCCGATGAGGGCGCTTGGAGCGGGCATGGATCAGCTCCGGCTCTTCGTCGAGAAGGGTCCAAAGCGTCTTGGCGTCCCCTGAAACGATGGCATCGGCAGCATTCTCGAAGGCCTGCTCGCGATCGTTGATTTCGACAGCGCCCTGCAGGCGCAGCAGCCGGTCCAGCCCTTCGTCTCCGCAGGGGAAGTTGCGCAGCCCCTCAAGGGGCGCCCCGGCCTTCACAAGGCACTGGGCAATCGATCGTCGCCGGATGAGATCGGCCAGCGCCAAGGCGAGGTCCAATGGCGTACGACCGGAATGATTGCGTGCCGCAGCCGAAGCGCCGCCTTTTAAGAGGAGCTTGACGACGGGCAAATGCCCCTTTGAAGCTGCAATATGAAGTGCCGTCTCCCCATCGTCATCCGGGATTTTGGGATCGAGCCCGGCATCCAGCAGTGGCTCAACCGCCTGGATTCGTCCCCGGCGAATGGCCCAGCACAGCATCTGATGATCGCTGCGCCGCAGCTTCCCCACATCAGCCTTTCGCTTTGATTTCTTAAGTCGTTCAAGTCCTTTCGCCGGCTTCGCCTTCACGCATTCCGCCAAAAGCCTGTCCAGGCCGTCCACCTCCGCCCCAGCTTGTTCCCCAAGCAACTCGACCGCTTCCCGGTGCCCGGTTCGAACCGCTATCCGGTAGGCAGTCCTTCCGTCACGGTCGGGACACTGAGGATCCGCCCCCAGTTTGAGCAGGATCTCGAGGACCGCACGTCTGCAGCCCTTCCAGACGGCGTGGTGGAGCAGGGTCCCTGATCGGCCCCAAAGCCCTCCAGTGTTGGGATCGGCACCCTTTTCGATCAGCAGGCGGGCCGCATCGATGTCATCTTCGTCCAGCCTGAGCGACAAGGCCGGGTGTAGCTGCCAGGTGGGCGGATTCCGCTTGAGAAGAACCTTGAGGCAATCCAGAATCCTGACCTCATTTCCCTTCTGCCCCGCAACTGCCCAAAGGGCGGGCCCGTCATCGGACTTGGTTCCGGCTTGGAGCAGCATCTCCAGCAATCGGGGATCGGCCGTGAAGGCAGCAGCGCCTGCCAGGGCAGAGCGCCGACCATCAATCAAATCGGGTGCCGCGCAGGAGCCGTTGGGGTCTGCACCCAACTCCAGCAGCCTTCGGACCAGCCGGATGCGGCTTTGGCCGACCTGGGGCTCAAGTCTCCCGAAACGCGAGCAGCAAGCATAGAGGATGGGCGTCCAACCCAATGGTCCGCAGGCTCGCAGGGCCGACTGAGGGGACTGCTTCAACAGCCGCAAACCAGATACGTCATCGCCCACTGCCGCAGCGGCGGCAAGAGAGTCCTTGATCAGAGCAGGGTCCGATTGCATTAATCGCTGGACCCGTCGAATGTCGCCGCTGACGGCTGCCTCGATGAGCAGATTGAGGCGGGACGCCTGACCGGCAGCTTCCTCGACCCGGTGCTTCATCCGGGGCCAGCTATCGAATCCCGCCTCTCGGGCAACGACCAGCTGCATCTCACTCAGCGAGAGGGGCAGCTCGCCAACCTGATGCCAGGATAAAGCGGAAGCACGGGGCAGATGGCAAATGATGCGCTGGGCGGCTTGGCGTTCCCGGCGCCGATGGGCACGCAGCAGATCCTTGGCGCGTTTGCGTTGCTGCTGCAGGTTGGGCAATGTTTGCGGCGATTTGCCGGTATCGGACACAAGAACCTCCTTCGTCAGGGTCCAGTGTCCGCCAGGCTGGACCAATAAGAAGGTCCGTCAGATAGTTGCGGTCGATATCGGCTTTCGAGACGGGCGCAGCCCTTTCCGCGGACGGGATGCACTCTCGGGATGCCCGTTGAGTATAACGCAAGGCGGCTGGCGGAGGGGAGGGGATTCTTTTGAGATGGCTGCCAATCATTGATCGTGAGCTGACGGATAAGCACTGTCCCAACCAGGGAAGGCCACCATCCCTTCACGGCGCAGGGTTCGGACAAAGTGGCCCAGGCGCTCTTCCGCCGGTTCGGCTTCTTCCCCGAAGTGGCCACGCATGGCTTCAGCGACTTCACCCACGGTTGCCCGGCCGTCCAGTCGCTGCCAGGCGAAGGATCCGATGTCGTCCAATCGAATTCGGGAGGCGGAAAGAGAGAAGGCGATGCGCCGCAGCAGTCCCTTGAGTCCGCCCTCTTGAGGACGTGGACGATGCAGCACGATCCGCTCCCCCGCCTGCTCCCATTGGGCCAGCCGCACAGGAGCCAGGTTGAGCAGGTTGACGTCTTGAAGTGCTCTAGCCACAGAGGCACAGAGTATACAGAGTCCAGACGCCTGGCTACCCGATCTTCGTCGCTATCCCCCTGCTTTCATCCTCCGGCTGGGCAGCCAGACCAGCAAGTAAAGGAGCACTGGATAAACGATGAGGCTCAACCAGAAGCTGGGGGTGGCGGACGGGAACACGATGGGGGACAAGGTCACAAGTGCCAGCAGGGCCGCCATGAGAGATCCGCCGGCGATCAGGCCCGAGGAGATCAAGA
>JANQFM010001115.1 GCA_028277865.1 Acidobacteriota bacterium | reverse complement strand
CAATTTCCAACCCGGAACCCTCTACTGCCTTTTCCAAACCAACAACTGATTCATCCCCTTCCGCTTCTGCCGGTCCCCGGTCTCCGGTTTCCGGCCTCCGCTCTCCCGCCACCAGCCTGCTCCTTCTGACTCTCCACCACATTGTCTCGGACGCCTGGTCGATGGAAGTGCTGGTCCGCGAGACGACCGCTCTTTATTCAGGCTTGGCTGGGGCAGTTGGCAGTTCGCAGTTGGCAGTTCGCAGTTGGGAAAGGGAGAGTCCAAAGTCCAAGGCCCAAAGTCCAAGGTCTTCAGAAGGACCGGCTTCTGGCTCTCCGAACTGGGAGCTGCGAACTGCGAACCGCGAACTGTCCCCCCTCCCCATCCAATATGCCGATTTTGCCTTGTGGCAGCGCCACTACTTGCAGGGAAAGGTCCTCGAGGAGCAGCTGGAGTACTGGAAGGTGCAATTGCGGGAAACGACTCCCCTGCGTTTGCCCCAAGACCGGCCCCTGGGCGGGGGTTCCGTCAACCGTGCAGCACACCTGAAGGCCAGCCTGCCGCTCGACCTTTCCCAGTCGCTGCTTGAGCTGGCCCGACGCCACGATGCCACCCTTTACATGACCCTCCTGGCCGCTTTTCAAGCCCTGCTGAGCCGTTATTGCGGCCAGGACGATGTTGCTGTGGGCACGCCCGTGGCCAACCGCAGCCGGGCGGGAACCGAAGGACTGATCGGCTTTTTCGTCAACACGCTGGTCATGCGGAACCGTCTGGAGGGCGATCCGGCCTTTTCCGAACTGCTCTACCGGGTGCGCCGGACTTGCCTGCAAGCCTACGCTCGTCAGGACGTGCCATTCGAACAGGTTGTCGAAGCGGTCGAACCGGAACGCTCCCTGCAGCGCACGCCCCTTTTTCAGGTGATGTTTGCCCTTGACGCCCAGCCGTCCCCCAGGCTGGAAATCCCCGGACTGAGGGTGAGCCCGCTTCAAACGGCCTCCTCAAGCGCCGAGTTCGAGTGGACCCTCTCACTGACCAACAGGCCGGAGGGGTTGAGCGGGAGCGTGGAGTTCCGCCTCGATCTCTTCGACGTGTCCACCATGCGGCGTTTTGTCGACCATTGGAAGGCATTGCTGCGCGCCTTGGCCGACAACCCCGATCGGCGCCTCTCGGAACTGCCGCTGCTGGGCCTTCAGGAAGTGCACCAATTGGTGCTGGAATGGGGAGATGCCCCTCAGCCTGCGGGGCGGACGGCAAGCGTCATTGCCATGTTCGAGGCCCAGGCAAGGGGCCAGCCTCAGGCAATCGCTGTCGAATGGCGGCAAATGGCCCTCAGCTACGACGAACTCAAGCGCCGCTCGGCACGGTTGGGCGCACACCTGGTTGAGTTGGGCGCCCGGCCCGAGATGCTGATCGCAATTTGCTTGCTGCGTCAGCCTGAGATGATTGTGGCTTTGCTGAGCATTCTCAGAAGCGGCGCAGCCTACCTCCCGCTGGATCCGCGAGATCCGCCTTCAAGGCACTCGCAGCTCATACGGGATGCCGAGGCTCGGATGCTGGTGACCAGCTCGGGGCAGGCGTCGATCATGCCGGCGGTTCGGACGGTCTTCGTCGATCAGCACCCGGCCCCGCAGGCAAGCAGGCCGCCGGTGAGTGTGCTGGCCGGCAATGCGGCCTATGTGATCTATACCTCCGGCTCAACGGGGCAGCCCAAGGGAGTGGTGGTTGCCCATCAATCGTTGTCCAACCTGGCCCGGGCTTGGATCGATTGCTTTGAACTTTGTTGCGGCGACCGCATGCTGCAGTTCTCCTCGCTGAGCTTCGATCAGTCCGCCGAGGAAATCTATCCCTGCTTGTGCTGCGGTGCGACACTCAGGCTGCGCAGCCGGTCCATGCTCGACTCCGCTGCCATTTTTCTCAACGCCTGCTGCAACTACTCCCTGACTGTGATCGACCTTCCCACCGCCTACTGGAATCTGCTGGTGCCTGATTTGGCCGATGGCCGGGCCGAATTGGGGGCCAGCCTGCGGCTGATGATCATCGGCGGCGAAGCCGCGCCCGCAAAGCATTTGGAGCTCTGGCAAGGCAGCCCGCTCGGTAATTGCCGGCTGGTCAACGGCTACGGCCCCACCGAGGCCACGGTGGCAGCCACCATTTGGAGATTGCCGGATCGGCTGGCCTTCAAGCCTACGAGCCTGCCCATCGGACGTCCCCTTCCCGGCCTTTGCGCCCGAGTGCTGGACAGCAGCCTGAATCCAGTGCCTGCCGGGGTTGGAGGCGAGTTGCTGTTGGGCGGAATCGGACTGGCCCGGGGATACCTGGGTCGCCCGGGACGGACGGCGGCCAGCTTCGTCGCGGATCCTGGGGCTGATCGGCCTGGCCAAAGGCTCTACCGCACGGGCGATCTGGTGCGCTGGCGCAAAGACGGCAACCTGGAATTCCTGGGCCGCATCGACCGGCAGGTCAAACTCAGAGGCTACCGCATCGAACCCGGCGAGATCGAGGCTGCTTTGCAGCGGCACCCGGAAGTCAGGCAGGCGGCGGTGGTCGTCAAGAATTGGCGGTTGGTGGCCTATGTGAGCGGAAGAAAAGAGGGAGAAGGGAAAAACCGCAGAGGGCGCAGAGAGGGAGCGCAGAGATCGGAGAGAAAATCTTCTCAGCGTCCTCTGCGTCTTCTCTCTGCGCCCTCTGCGGTTTCTCCCTCAGACCTCCAATCTTACCTCGATGCGCGCCTTCCCCACTACATGGTCCCCTCCACCTTCACCTTCCTCGACGCCCTGCCTCTCAGCTCCAACGGCAAGGTCGACCGATCCGCCCTTCCCGACCCGCGCTCGGTAGAACTCG
>JANQFM010000757.1 GCA_028277865.1 Acidobacteriota bacterium | reverse complement strand
CCGAAGACCAGCACAAATCCGTTGCAGTCCTCCACCTCCACTTCGCGCATTTGGTAGACCCTCTCTACGGGGCTCTCCAGGATTTTGGCGCCGTTGGCCAGGAGCTGCTCATGGTAGGCGTCCAGCCCTTTGATATAGAAGTAGGCATCGATCCCCAGCGGCTTGAGCCGACGGTTGGACTGGGTTGCTCCCTGCTGGGATTGGGCGAAAAAGACCTCCGAATGCCCTTTTTGAACGATGGCGTGAACGGGAGGATCCTGAAAGTAGCTGACGATCTTGAAGCCGTAAACGTCGCGGTAGTACTCCGCCGTCTCCACCACGTCCGGGACGATGAACTGCGGCGCCACGGTCCCGAACATCACTTTAGACGTATCCATGACTCTTGAATTTAGCACGCTTCAAACCGGGTTATCATCTTTGCGTGAATCCCCGTCTTTGCTACCATCGATCATCAGGCTGAGCCGCCCATGAAAACCACTCCATTGCTGACCTTGGCGCTTCTACCCTCACTGCTGGCTGCGCCACTCCAGTCGCCCCAGCTTTACCGCCAGGCACTTCAAAAGCTGGAGCAGTCTGATGTGCGAGGCGCCCTGCAGGATTTTCAGGCGCTTTTGCAGCAAAGCGGGCGCGAGGAATTCCACTATTACCTGGCGCACTGCAGACTCAAGCTGGGCGAGTACGAAAAAGCGCTGGATCATTTCCGGCAGGCGGCCCCGGTTCAGAAGGACTCCTGGCAGCTGGAGTTGGGAATGGGCCGGACGCTTTTTCACCTCGACCGGCTCAAGGAGGCTGAAAAGCACTTGGCTGCCGCAAAGCGTTTGAATGCGGAGTCCATTGAGGCCTCCTACCATCTGGGGCTGATCCGAGTGCGCCAGGGCAGGTTCGAATCGGCACTGCCCTTTTTTCAATTCGTGGCCCAACGCGATCCCTACCACCTGGGGGCAGCCTACAATCTGGGCAACAGCTACGCCCGTCTACGCAATGCTGAACAGGCGCAGCGCTGGATGCAGCGCCACACCGATCTCTCGGCCAAGCTGGACGAAATCGAATCGCTGCGAAAAGCGGCTTCCTTCCCCTCCAGCACAGCCGAAAACTGGATCTCGTTGGGCGATGCCTATTTGGGGATCGAAGACTTCCGCCAGGCCAACCAGGCCTATCTGAAAGCATTTCAGATGGCCGAGTCCCCGCAGCTGCACTATCACCTGGGATTCACTTCCTACAAGATGGGGCGGCTCCAGGAGGCCATCCAACATTATGAGAGCTTTCTGAGATTCCACGCCGATCACGCCGAGGCGCTCTTCAACCTGGGCCTGGCTTTCAAAAAGGCTGGAAAAACCGAAGACGCATCGGATGCCTTCCAAAAAGCCGTCCGCGCAAAGCCGGACGATCCGCTGCTGCGCGTCCCCGGGGTGGAAATCCTGCTCGAAAGCCGACAGTGGGAGCAAGCGCTGCAGGCAGCCGTGCAGATGGTGAACGAATACCCCCGCTTCGCCCACGGCCACTATCTGCAAGCCTACTCCCTGTATCACCTGGGGCGCCTGCAAGAGGCGCTTTCCAGCCTCGGCCAAGCCTCCTCGCTCGATCCTGCCAGGGAGGACTACAGGCAGCTGGCGGTCCGAATCCAGCAAAGGCTGGAGAATCCGAAAGAGGGCCAAAGGGATCCATGATGCCTTTCCGCGTGACCGCTCGGAGGCCGCCTCCCAGAGTGACACAGTTATCCTTGCCTGTGGAAGAAGGCACCGCAAGGGGTCCGACTGCTTTTTGCCAGTCGGCTGCAGCCTCGGCACTCGTGATGCTTCAGCTTCTCCCCATTGCAGCCCAAACTCCCGACAGCACACCTACTCCGGTCCATTTTTTGGAGTCCACAAGCCAGTCCGGCCTGGATTTCCGCCACCGGCACGGCGGCATGGGACGCAAGTTCCTCATTGAGACCATGGGCTCGGGAGGCGGGTTCCTGGACTTCGACAATGACGGATGGATCGATATTTACCTGGTTCAAAGCGGTTCCCATCAACCGCAGGGCCGAGAGGCAAACCAGCTCTACCGCAACCGTGCGGACGGCACCTTCGAGCGCGTCCGGGATGCGGCCGGGGCTTCTGATACCGGCTATGGGATGGGCTGCACATTCGCAGACTACGACAACGACGGATGGACCGATATCTACATCACCAACTTCGGCCCCAACGTTCTCTTGCGCAATCGAGGCAACGGAACCTTTGAGGACGTTTCGCAAAAATCCGGGACAGACGACCCCCGCTGGAGCGTCAGCGCCGCCTTCGCCGATGTGAACGGCGACGGTTGGCTGGACCTTTATGTGGCCAACTACCTGAAATTCGACTACGCCAATCACGTCGAATGCGGCGACAAGGACGATCCTTCCTACTGCCATCCCGACGTCTATCCGGCCGCCCCAAACTCCTTTTACCTCAACCAGGGGGACGGCACCTTTCGGGAAGCTTCGGCCAGCCAAGGCCTCAAGCCGCTCAACCCGGCGTCCGGCAAGAGCCTGGGAGTGATTTTCTTCGACATGGAGGGCGACGGAGACTCCGATCTCTACGTGGCCAATGATTCGACTGCCAACTTCCTGTTCGAAAACCTGGGCAGCGGCCGCTTCAGGGATGTTTCAACCTTTTCAGGCACGGCCTACAACCTGGACGGGAAGACCGAAGCCGGCATGGGTATCGCCGCAGGCGACATCAACCGGGACGGTCGTATCGACCTCGTCGTCACTCACCTCGATTTCGAAACCAACACCCTTTACCTCAACGAAGGGGCGGGATTCTTCACCGACCACACCGACCGAACAGGATTGGGAGGGCCCAGCAAGTCGATGGTGGGGTTCGGCGTCAATCTGGAGGACTTCGACAATGACGGCGACCTGGACCTTTTTGTGGCCAACGGCCACGTCATCGACAACATCGCCCGCGAAAACCCCTCCCTATCGCACGCCCAGCCAGACCAGCTCTTCCTCAACGACGGCAGCGGACGCTTCAAGGAAATCTCCTCCCAGGCCGGCGGGTATTTTCAACGACCGACCGTCTCGCGCGGATCGGCCGTGGGCGACATCGACAACGACGGCGACCTCGACCTGCTCATCAGCGCCAACAACCAACCCGCTGCCCTGTTGAAGAATCAGTCCGGGGGCTCTTGGATCCGCTTTCAGCTGCGCGGCCGCCACTGCAACCGCGACGGCATCGGCGCCAAGGTGCGCGTCCAGGCCGGGGACTTGCGGCTGCAACGGGAAGTGCGCAGCGCTTCCAGCTATGCCGGCCAAAGCGACACGCGCCTTCACTTCGGGTTGGGCTCGCTTCAGAAAGCGGAGAAGGTCGAGGTGCGATGGCCCTGCGGCAAAAAGCAGGTCATGACGGCACTGGATGCCAACCGCCTGCACCGCATCCAAGAGCCAAGGTGAGGTTTCGTCGCCAAGACAGTCTTGGAGAATCATCGGCGCTGAAGATTTGCGAACAAAGGGAAACCGGCTCCGGAGGAGCCATGGAGATTAGCCGGTGGTAAAGCCGCTCTGCGGCGCAGCCACCGGTAAACTGGCCCAAAAAGATAAGGCGCCCTGGAAGGGCGCAGGAGGGAAGCAGGCGGAGTTCGATAAGCGTTTCCTCTGTTGAAGCGAGGGTTCCAACGCCCTTCCAGGGCGTATATTCTTTTTTGGCTATTTTCCGGTGGCTGCGCCGCAAAGCGGCTTTACCACCGGCTAATTTCCAAGGCACCTCTGGGGCTTTCGAGGCGGAAGCCTCCGGCGACACTCCGTCCATTCACTCCGGTGTCGGCTTTGCGCGAATTCCCTCCAGTGCTAGACTTCCAGGGCGTTTATGAGCGTTCAAGACCCCAAGCAACCGGAAAAGTTCGACACCCGCCTCTACTGGGGAGTCGGCATTACAGCGATTTTGTGGATGTTGCTGCTTTACTGGTTTACGGCAACCTTCAACATCCCCTTAGGCGGATAGATTCACGTGAGCTGGATTGATTGGATCGTCTTCTTCGGCTTCTTGGCCTATGTCGTGTGGGACGGCGTGCGGCGCGGCATCGGCTCCAAAAACCTGGAGGCCTATTTCGCCGGCAGCCGCGCCATCCCCTGGTGGGCGGCCGGGCTGTCGGTGATGGCTACCCAGGCCTCGGCCATCACCGTCATCGGGACCACCGGACAGGGCCATGACTTCGGCATGGAATTCGTGCAGACCTACTTCGGGCTCCCCCTGGCCATGATCCTGCTTTGCATCTTCATGGTCCCCCTGCTGCGCAAGAATCCCATCCTGACGGCTTATGAATATCTGGAAGGGCGCTTCGGAGCTGCAACGCGCACCCTGGCCAGCCTGATCTTCCTGGTCTCGCGCTGCCTGGCCTTCGGCGTGGTCATCTTCGCCCCCTCGGTGGTGCTTTCTGCCATGACCGGCCTGGACACCCTGTCCACGGTGATCTTCATCGGAGTGCTCACCACCACCTACACCATGCTGGGCGGAGTCAGCGCGGTGGTGTGGACCGATGTCAAGCAGATGACGGTGATCATCTTCGGACTCGTCCTGACGGCCGGCATCCTGCTCTGGAGCCTGATGGGGCAGATGGGGCTGGGGGACGCCATTCACATCATGGGCGCCTCGGGCAAGCTCAATGCCCTGGAGCCTGAGCCCGCCAGCTGGAACCTGATCCCCAACCTGGCCTGGGCCGAAGACGCCGCTCCCAGCTTCTGGGAGGACCGCTACAACCTGTGGTCTGGACTTCTGGGCGGACTCTTCTTGATGCTGGCTTATTTCGGCTGCGACCAGAGCCAGGTGCAGCGCATCCTCACCAACCCTTCGGCCAACGAAAGCCGCAAGGCTCTGCTCATGTCGGCCTTCGCCAAAGTGCCCATGCAGATCCTGGTGCTTTTCATCGGCGCCTTGCTTTACCTGTTCAACGTGATGGGTGCGCCCCCTTTGTTCTTTAATCCCAACCACAAGGCATTGGCGGAGTCCTCCCAAAACATCGAGGCCTTCCGGCCGATCGAAGAACAGTACCGGCAAGCCCTGCAGCAGCAGCGCCGGCTGGCCCTCCAACTGGCCGAGGCGCCCGACGGCCCCAGCAGCCATCCCCGTCTGCTGGAGCGCTACCAGGCTTCCGTCAGCCAAGTCAGCGCCTTGCGTCAGCAGGCCCGAGCCCGGATCGGGGTGGGCGACCAAAGGGACACCAACTACGTCTTTCCTCACTTCATCCTCCACAACCTGCCTCCCATGGTGCTGGGCCTGTTGGTGGCCGCCATCTTTGCCGCCGCCATGTCCAGCGCCGACTCGGCCCTGAACTCCCTGACCTCGTCCACCATCGTCGACCTTTACAAACGTTGGCTCAGACCCGACGCCAGCGAGAGGCAGGCGCTGCTGGCCAGCCGCATCACCACCGTATTCTGGGGCATCGCCGCAACCTCCGCGGCACTCCTTTTCGCCGGGGGCGGCTCGGTCATCGAACTGATCAACCGGGTGGGATCCTTCTTTTACGGCAGCTTGCTGGGAGTCTTCGTGCTGGCCATGATCTCCAAGCGGGCCGGGCCCTGGGCCGGATTCCTGGGCCTGATCGGCGGCATGGCCAGCGTACTGGCCGTCCACTGGACCCTGCGGGTGGGATTCCTCTGGTACAACGTCATCGGCTGCCTCGGAGTGCTGGCCGTGGGGCTGGCGGTGAGCAGGTTTGAGGAGAGAAGGCTGTGAAGAGAGGCTGTACAGCCTTCCGAACCATGAACATTGAGCGAATCCAGGGCCGACTGCGCCAGGAGCCTTTGCGGCGCCTCAAAGGCGGCTATGTCGCCAAGGCGGCCGTGCTGATGTCCATCGTCGAGCGACCCGCCGGCCCTGGATTCCTGCTCACCAAGCGCACTCACACAGTCGCCACCCAC
>JANQFM010000746.1 GCA_028277865.1 Acidobacteriota bacterium | reverse complement strand
GTTCGTTTGCCTGAAGGCTCTTGGGAAAAGAAGCCTGCCTTTTCCGCATGCTGTGAAGCAGTGCCTGCAAAGCGCCCTTCGCCGATCCAATTCCATTGTTGGCCGGGATTCGCTGGCAGGCTCGTTCCAGAGCAATGAGGGTCTGGCGGTGGGGGAACTCCTCGTTCAGAGCTTGCCAATCTTCACTGGCGGCATGGCGCCCCTGACAGGCGCAGGCCCTCAGGTATCCCAGTTTGAGCCCCAGCACGTGACGACGCTCTCCATTGGCCACCCGCGCGGCGAAAAGGGACTCCGCCTGCTGTGCGTCGCCTTTGTCCAGCAAGCTGAAGGCTTTTTCCATTACTGCACCAAGGTTGGCCGGATCCGATTTGAGCACGGCCTGGCTGAATTGCAGCGACTGGCGCAGCTTCTCCCGGCGCTGCAGGCCGGACGATCGGCGGGCCACCTGACGGTAAAGGCCGGCCAAGCCGGTCTGAGAGGCGGAAGGATTGTGAAGGGGCGAAGAAGCCAGCCTTCCAATGTCGGATCCTGTTTCAAAGACCGCCGCCGCGTCGGCGTCAGCCTGTGAGGAGGCTCCGCTATGCTTTTGAATGCCCTCCGGGTCCAAAGCGGTGCCGTAGCGCGGATAGTTGCGTACCAGAGACCGGACGGAGACCCCCCGTTTTTCAAGCTTGCGCACAAAACCACCTGCGACCGGATCCCTGGGGAATCTCCGGGCGGTTTGGCGCAACAGGTCCAGCCCCTCTTGTTCCTTGCCTTGCTGCAGGCGGAGGACCGCCAAGCCCGTCAGGCAGACTGGATCGGAGGGAAAGTCTTGGCTTGCCTGCACCAGCACAGGCTCTGCCTCATCCAACTTGCCCTGGGCCTGAAGTACGGCGGCCAAACTGCTTGCAAAGAAAGGGTTGCGGGGAAAGTCGGCCATCCCCTGACGGCAGACCGATTCCGCTTCAGCCCATCTTTGCCGGATCCGCAGGATCGCCGCCAAGCCGGAACGGCTCTTGGCGTCGTCGGGAAAGTCCGATACTGCCTCCCTGTAAAGGGCCTCGGCCTCCTCAAGACGGTCCATTCCCTTGAAAAGCTCGGCCAGCCCATTGCGGCAAACCGGATTGGAAGGGAAGTCGGCCACGGCTTGGCGGTAGACTATCTCGGCGGCTTCCAGGTATCCGTGGCGGCGCATCAGGGTAGCCAGGTTGGTGCGAATATCGGGGACTTCGGGCATGCGCCGTTTGGCTTCCCACAGCAGCGAGATGGCACCGGCAGGATCTCCGGCACTGGCCTCTGCCTGAGCGCGGATGGCCCAGACCCTGAAATCGCTGGGTGCCCAGCCGAAGGCTTCCGAACTCAGGTCCTGCGCCCATTGGGGCTGGCAATCCAGCACCTTGGAGGCCAGATTGGTCAGAGTCTTGACCAGGAACTCCCCATCGCCGCTCTGCTCGGCAAAGCGCCGGTAGCGGTCCAGCAGTTTCTCCAGATCGGGGCGCAGATGGCCTACGGGAGTGCGGCCCAGCCGCCTGAGCAAAGCCTGGGTTTCCCGCAGGGTGGGCGCTTGGACCTGGGGCTGCCGGGCAGGCGGAGGATCGGACAACAGCCTCTTCAGCCTGGGCAGCATCCTGCAGAGCCACTGTGCGGCTGCTCCGTGCGGTCGGGAAGTGAGGCAGGGCAGGAAGCGCTCCGACCAGTAGTGTTCCGAGCGGGGAAATCGGGCCATCATCGCCCAGACCTCTTTTCTCCACTGCTCCTCTGCCTCCTCCTGCGGGGAGATTCGGGCCGCGAAAGCCTCGGCCATCTGCACGATTCCCTTGAAGGCCACCGCAGGGAGGTCGCCGTGAGGCTGCCCGTGCTCATCCGGCAGGCGGTAAAGGCCCATCAGGCCCAGCGATGCATAGTGAAGCGGCTTGTCCTCTTCCAACTTGCACAGGCGCAGCCAAAGGGGAAGCAAGTGGCGGTTGGTCTGGCTCAGTGCCAGGGTGCGAAGCAGGTTGGCCTCCGGGTCGCGGGGACGCCCCAGGCGAAGGCTCGAAAGCCAAGCCCGCGCCCCAGAGTCCTGGTAGGCGGCCCGCAGCCAGGCCAGGCTTTGCTCCAAGTCCAGTCTCAGGGCTGCCGAAAAGGCGTCCCGCAGAACTTCGGCCCAGTGCGCTTGGTCGACAGGAAGGCTCCACCAGCGTTTTTCGAACCAACGGCGCAGCGTATCGTCCAGCAGCTCCCGTCGGCTTGGCGAGGCCTTGTGGAAGAAGTGGCAGAGGATCTCGTCCGGATCGTTGTATTGCAGGCTTCCTACCGAAGCCGTGCCGAACAGAAGCCGGTCCAGAGCCTCAAGGGGTCTCTTTTCGAATTCCGCCATCCAACCGCCGCGCCGCTCTGGTTTCGCTTTCATGAGCAACCTCCCAGCTGATTGGGAAAGCGGTCGAGCAGAAATTGTTGGTGAATGCGTCGCGCCTGCCCGCACTCCTTGCCGGGAGGCCGGGAGATCCAACCGACTTGAAAGATGTGCTTGGGCTTGTAGTGCAGCCTGCGGTGCAGGATTTCGCAGCTAAGCCGGTACTCGGCATCGGGCTCCAGGTTGAGGCAAATCCCTCCCGGCTGCGGAAAGCCTTTGTCCGCATGACGTGGCGAAGGGAAAAAGAAGGGGTTGAGGGGGCCGTCCAGGACCGTTGGGACTACAGTGCAGCCGTCCCCAGGGCCGAGCCCCGCCAGCAAATCCTTCAGGCGGTACCGAAAAAGGACCACCGGGATCGGCTCGCCATCCTGGGGATTCAGGTGCCCCAAACCGAATCGGTCGCGCAGCCGGTCGGCCCATGCACCCTTCCTGTCGGCGGAGGCAAAAAGATCCCTCACCTCTCCCCAATATCCGGCGAATGCCGGGCGCTGGTCGCGGTTGGAGTTGTAGTCCTGAAGGAGCTTTTCGACTGCGCCTCGCGTCGGCTGCGCATCGGGCCTCTTCAGAAAGCGGCTGAAAAGCTCCATCAAGACTCGTGGCTCGCAGTCGGGGCCATTGGCCCACTTGGCCAGGGCGGCCAACGGCTCCAGGCGTGCCAGTTGCTGTGAATTGGCCAGACGGGGCAGCCAGTTGGCCTGGTTGACCTTTTCAAAGGTTTGGGGAACATCCCTCCAGCAGCGTATCAAGCGGGAGAGGTAGGCCTGATGGCCCTGCTGCCAGCCATATTCGCTGGCGGGATCGGTCAAGAAATCCCAGTAGCGGTCCTCCGCCGAATCGGCCACGCCCCTCTCGACCGCAAAGCTTGCCGCCGGCCCTCCTCGTTTTTCGACCGGGCTGTTCCGGCGCAAGTCCAGCAAGAGGTTGGAGAAAGGCTGAAATTTGCTGCGCTGGAATGCCATGGCGCGAAGATTCTAACAGGATTGCTCTTCTCGTTTCAATAAATAAAATCAGATAAAGATCATATTAATGACAAGTTTTTCATTGCCCTGCAGAAAATCTTGGCTTTTCTCATCCCCGCACGATCCACATACGGATTCGTGTTCGGGAGAGAAGGATGTTTAATCTGTATTGGGTCGGCAATTCGCACAACGATTGACTCGGCAGTCGTTGCACGATTAAACTCAGAAGACTACGTCTAACTAAAGGCCGATTCACGCAATCTGTTGAGGAGACCATATGATTCGTCGAAAAAATCCAGCTCCCGTGTACCTCGCCACCCGGCTCTGTATGTGGCCGCTCTTGATTGGACTCAGCGTCACCGCCTGCTCCCCTGACCTGCCTTCAGTGACCCGCGAGGCCGTATGGATTGAAGAGGTCAAGCGCGGCGCCTTCACTGTCCGAGTCATGGGAAGGGGAGAGTTGAGTGCGACGCCGGGCGAATGCCTGGCTGAATTCGACCAACTCAGTGCGGCACATCTGGAAGTCGGCCAAAGTGCACTGATCGACACTCGACTGGCTGAGATGGCAGGCCAGGTTTCCTGGATTGCACCCGTCGTGCAGGATGGCGTTGTCCAGGTCAAAATCGCTTTGGAAGGGGATTTGCCGGATGGAGTGCGGCCAGGTTTCTCGGTCAAGGCGTCGGTGGAAGTCGACCGTCTCCCTGACGCTTTGTACGTCGGGCGACCCGCCTACGGGGTATCCGGCAGCGCCGTCAGCCTCTTCAAGCTCGAGGAAAACGGCGAAACCGCCATCCGGACCGAGGTTGCCATCGGTCAGGTGTCGGTCAACGAAGTCGAGATTCGCAGCGGTTTGGAGGAAGGAGACCAGGTCATCGTCAGCGACTTGAGTGTTTACGATCCATACGAGCGCATCCGGCTGCGGTGAAAGGTCGCCCCTGTGCACCCTGCATCTTGGTGTGAAACCAAGTGGACAAGCAGCCCTCAGTTGGGAGAAACTCAATGCAACGGCATGAACGACTTCGTGACCTTTTACTATCCGCCCGAGCGCCAGGGCGAAACGCTTTATCTGGAGTTGGCGGCCGCGTCAGGCTCTTCAAAAGCGGTCTTTTATTGCAACGGATCCTTGCAATCTGCCCTGGGATTGAAGACCAACCGTTTCGAGGATGCCGACTCCTACCGCCAGGCTCTTTCCCGAGCCGCTGAGCTGCTCAACAAGCAAGGCGGGCTGATGGTGGAATGGAGCGGCGGACGCTACCGGGTGGGGGTGTTTGAGGCCTCGGGCTACGAGCCGCCCTCCTCGTTGCTGCTGCTCGGCCTTTCCGGCCTTCCCAGAAAGGTGGCCGTCGAAAGCGGACGTGAAGCGGTTCGGGACGCTTCGCAGAGATTGGTGGCGGCGGTCAGCCAGGATGCCCAACGCCACCTGGAAGCCCTGATGGTTCAGCTGGGCGGATTTCCGGATGACATCCAGTCGGTGCTTTTCAACGCCATGAGGCGTCCTTCCCAGGAGGCGCGGCTGAGCCGTCTGGAAGAACGTCTGGCAACAAGTCCCGCAGCACGGCCGGGCGCTGCAGCAGCAGCCCGGAAACAGGCAGCGCCTGCACCAATGCAGCCTTGGGTGGTGGCACCGGCATTGGTCAGCCTTGTCTTCCTGTTCATTCTGGTGGGGATCTACGCCGCCAACTGGGGAATTACCGGATTCTCTCCTGTGCCCTTTTTGTCCGCCGGATCTGAATCTGGCCAGCCCCTGCAAGAATCGGCAAGCCCGCAGCAATCCCCTGGACAGCAGGTCGCCAAAGAGACGACTGCAAGCGAGAGTACCGAGGAGGGTTCGGAGGTATCGGGAGAAACACCCCAACCGCCTCAACCGCCTGCACCGCCACCCTTGCTCAGCCTGCCCGACCCAGGGTTGAAGGAGCCGTTGCAGCAGCTTCTTGCCGATTGGGCCAAGTGCGGCCCCGAGACGCCGGCTGGCAAGGTCTACCAGTCCCACCTGGCCTCGGCTCTGACGGCCAATCCTGAAGACTTGGACGCGGCTTTGAGCCAGGAGAATGCCGTCTGGGGGTTGGCCAAGCTGCACGGGCTGGCTGCCGGGCTGACGCTTCCGCAAGCCAGCCTGACCCAAACCGATCACCGGTCGGCCCTTAAGAGCCGCCTGCAAAAAAGCGGAGTTCCGCAAGCGTTGCAGCCGACCTTTGCCTACTTCGGTTGCCTGGCTTTCGCACAGCCGGGCCTCAAGGAATATCCGGGCGACACGGTGGCTGAGGCCTACCTGCTGGAATCGATCGACTGCCGGTCGATTGACCGGCGAGCCGCCCTGGCGTCGATCGATCAGCTGACCGGCTTTGTCCGCACACAATCCGTCCCCCAATCGCAATGAGCCCATCACCCTCGAGTCCGGCGTCCGAGCAGCCTTCCACCCTTCATATCGAGGTTTGGGATTCGGAATCCGGATCGCCCCAACATCGTCCGCTGCCCTCGGACTGCGTCATTTTGTTGCGGGCTCTGCGAGGGGCATCGGCGATTCACCTTGCCTTGAGCGCTCAAGGCAAGGTCGTGCTGCGGGCTGAGGTCGAGGCTGGGGAGGGGGAAGAAGTCCAGCTGGGCGTCCATCTGAGCAGCGGTTCGGCCCCCCGCTTGACCGCACCCGCCGGACGGTCTTTGTTCACCTTGCCGCCCGATACCTACTTCCGGCCTGCTGACCCCTTTCTTCCTCCCCGGCAAAGCGGACGCCTGGATCTGATCGTCCTGGTGGACTGCACGTTGCGCAGCTACGACGAAAAGGGTGAGGACAACGGTCGCCTGCTGGAGCAGAAGGAGCATTGGGAGCAGCATTTGGAGGCCTTGCTGCGCTTCATTGAAAGGGTTGCTGAAGAATCCCAAAGCGTCCGCCTGGCTGCTTTGGGATTCGCCGACGACCCTTTGCAGAAAGTTTCGGCTCACGACTTGGTCCCTGCATTCCGCCTTTTCCCCGCCATCGCTGAGCAGAGGCGCCTGGAGGCCATTTCGATCCCGGAGTTGGGAACGCGCCTGGCCCGCATTCCGTCCAGTTCAGGAGGCGACTTTGTGGACGCCCTGGCCGATGCCCTGGACGAATGCGCCGCGGCCCGATGGCGCCCCGATGCACGCAAGCTGCTGCTGCTGAGCGGAGATTCCCCCGGCTACTCGATCCTCAATCCGGCACCCTGGGGCGCCAATGCCGCTCCGCGCCGCAAGGATATCGAGTCGGTGTCTTTGGACCTGCACAATAAAGGGGTGGAAGTGGTCTCCATCTTTCATCCCGTACCCGCTGCCAGCGGCATCCACGACCGTCCGCGTGTGCCCGAGCTGCTCCATTACGCCCGGCAGCAGTACCGCAACCTGGCTTCCCGCCATCAAGACTTTTTCTTTCTGGCACCCCGATTTGAACCCGAATCGGCCGCCCGGATGGTCACTGAGGCGCACGATGCAGTCGTTCGGGGGGCTGGGCTGGGTGAGCTGGTCTCGGTTTCATGACATTAGGGAACATGGAACACGGAACACGGAACACGGAACACGGAACAGGGAAGAATGGGAGGTGCAGGAAACTTCGGCCCTTCCGGCTTTCTTCCTTGGTTCGGTGTTCCCTGTTCCATCAATGCCGGAACGGCTCATCCGGCTCAATTCATGGCTGCAGGGTTTGATCGGCCGGATGGAAGGCTCTCCAGCGCTTCACGGGCATCCTTGTGGGATGAGTCAAGTTCAAGAGCCTTCTCGAATGCTTCCCTGGCTTTTTCGTACTTCTTCAGACGAGTCAACAGCCTGCCCAAGTCATAATAGTCACCTGCATAAGGGTCGAGCTGCGTGGCGACTTCGAACGTATAGGCAGCTTCCTCATATCGACCCTGGCTTTCCAGTACCGAAGCAAGATTGGAGTAGGCCGCGCCATAGCTTGTATTGAGCTGAGTCGCCCTGCGATGCTGGGTCTCAGCCTCTTCTAGCAGCCCCAGATCAGCCAAGATATTCCCGTAGCTGGTGAGTATCACCTCGTTCTTCGGCTCCAGCTTCAATGCCTCTTCGATGCATTGCTTTGCTTGTTCAAAGTCTCTTTGATCAGAGTATGCGAGCCCGAGATTGTAGTGGGCCAAGATGGACTCCGGGTCCAACTCGAGGGCCTTCCTGTACTCCGCCATGGCTTGGTCAAGATCCCCTTTCGACTTGAGCGCCAAACCCAGATTGGCGTATGAATCCGGATCGTACTCGTCCAGTTCAATGGCAATTCTAAAGGCATCTATGGCCCGATCAGGCTTGCCCTTGAGGTAAAGGTAGACTCCCTCTATGCGGTGGACCTTGGCGTAATCGGGATCCAGAATCTTGGCTCGTTCAATCAGTCGTCTTGCCTTTTCGAGTCTGGGAATTGCGACTTCGGAGTCCGACTCCACGTACACAGAGTTCCTTTTGCCTCCCAGAGCGTCCCAAGCTTTGGACAAGAAGCCATCGGCTTCCACCCTTAGAAGCCGGTAGGAGTTAATTCTTCCGTCGAGGAACGAGAAGAAGGAAATCAGGACAGCGATCACGCTGAACGTGACCGCCACCCAGTCCTTGGCTCGAAATGACCGAGGTCGGGTATGCACCTCACCATCGCCGGTGGCTTTCGTGGATCCTGAAACTTTTGATGAATTTCGGTTTTGTTCGCTTCTCTCCGCTGGCATAAATGATCTCCTTCGACCATTCAGTCCGAATGCCCCAATTGCCCAAACGATTCTGCGACGCGACGCCTCTACTGCCAAATGCCCTGTGAGCCGTAGATGGGCTCCTGCCGTAGCCAGATATCTCAAAGTACGTTGCAGTCTTGAAAGGAATTCAATCGAAGAGGATTGGAGCTACTGCCCTTGCGTTTCAGCCCACTCCCGGAAGGCCTTCTCGATCGGTTCGAAGAGCATTTGGTAGGGGCATTCGTCGGAGCGGCGCAGGGATTCCTTGAGGGGTTCGCCAAGATGCAGCAACGCTTCCCGGTCGGATCGCCGCACTAGAGGGGCAAAAAGCAAAGGCGGAACCAAGGCAGAGCGAGGCCAGCCCACCCTCTGCAGTGTCTGGGCGGCAGGTGAAAACGACAGGCAGGCCGCCCGCAGCAGATCGGCTTTGATCTTCCACCCTTTGGGGCTGGCCGAGGTCGGCCCTTCCTTTTCCGCTCGCTTGAGGCAGGCTTGCAGCAACTGTGCTTCCTGACTCCGTGGGGAGAAGGCGGCAATTTTTTCGCCCTTGTTGGCCAGCTCTTGCGGCTCCAGCCACCAGGATTGGCGCTGAAGGCTGAATTCCACAAGGCGGCTCAAGGGAGTGGCAAGCCCAGTGAGATGGGGGGCGACCTCGGCCCAGTCGGCACCCGCATCCACCAAGCGGATTGCCTTGCGCAGGTCATCGTCAGGCCGAGCCTGGGGGTGTTGGGAGCGTTCAGGCTGGGGTCGGAGGATGCTTTGAGGGGCGTTTTCCCACAAAGCCTGCGTCCAATTTTGTGCACGCCGCATCTGTTCGCCTGAAGGCGGCTTTTCGCCTTGCGGGAAGCGGGCGGGACGGCGCTGGCAGGCGACAGCGCTCCATCGGCGGGCGATGGATTCAGGGTCGTAGCGGCTGGAAAAGATCCATCCGGCCAATGAAATCGGGCTGGCTGTGCGGCGAGGCAGCGGTAGGAGCAGAGCTGCCAGGGCCAAGCAGGGCAATGGCTGGGATGCGCCTTCCAAAAGGGCGGGGCGGTTGCCTGCCAGCAGGCGGGCGTAAAACTCGGTCACCTGTTGCGCAGAGCAGGACTTCTGAAGGCAGGTGATGGCCTCTTGGATCAGAGGCTGGAGGCGATCCGCACCCCAGGAGAGTCGCACCGGTTGCAGTTGCAGCGAAAATGAAGGATTCCGCCAGCTGCCGAGGTTGCGGCGCTCCCACCAGACCTTGTCGTCGTAGCTTGCGGCGCGCTGCAGTAGCAGCAAGGCGGCCAAGGCAAGAGGCAGGCCTGAGGCCGGCTTGTATGCCAGGAGTTGCTTTTCCAGGGCGGTCGACCGTCCTGCCTGGTCCAGCGCACGGCTCTTGTAGCAATGGACGGCATAGCAGCGGTCGCCGGTCGAGCGCCACAACCCCCCGTCCAAAGGCAGGTTCTCCAATCCTGTCGAAGTCTCCCTCTCTGGCCTGCGTTCGAGGTCGAATCCTGGCGAGCGGGCGATCCAGCGAAAATCCGAGGCAGCACCGTGAACCTTGCCCAACACAGCGCGTTCCGCTTCGATCTCTCCGGATTGGAACGATTCCCCGGACTCGGGTCTCAAGGCTGGCCAGGCGAAAGCTGAATCGTTCACAGGTGGTCCTCCAAAGTCAGAAGCAAACTGATGAGCGGCTCGGCTCTGGGCCTCAGGCGTTGGTTCGGTTTTTCGTCCATGAAGATCGCTGGCTCCGAACTGGCTAACCCGGGATCCACTATAGGTGTGACCAGGGCACCCAGTCATATTCTAGATACAAGGGGGAGGCGGTGAAAGGGCAATTCTTCGAGGCTCCCCTTGACTTGTCACGGCAGCCTCTGATGTGGATCATAGTGAAATAGAGAGGAGAATGCCCTGTGGCAGTCATCACTGACATCGGCACTTTGATTGAAAAGACGCCGGAGATCCGAGGCGGAAAGCCGTGTCTGGCGGGAACCGGAATCACTGTGCAACGAGTCGTTGCCTGGTATCTGTCAGGTGACGGTCCCGAAGAAATTGCCGAGCGATTCGGGCATTTGAACCTCGCTCAAGTGCATGCCGCACTTGCTTACTACCATGCAAACCGCGATGAAATCGATAAAGGCTTGGCGGTCGAAGAAACTAGTGCTGCAGCAATGGAGCAGAGATTTCCCTCTCGCCACGCAAGAGGATGAAAATCCGGCTTTACATCGATGAAGATTCAATGAACCGGGCTTTGGTCCGGGCTCTCAATGCTCGCGGAATCGACGTTTTGACTGCCCTGGAAGCGGATATGGTCAAGCAGCCGGACAAGGCCCATCTGCTGCATGCGTCAACTCAGGGCAGGGCTCTTTTTTCATTTAATGTGGGAGATTTCTGCCGCTTGCACAAAGCGTTCATGGAAGAGGGGCGTCACCACTCAGGAATCATCCTTGCCCGTCAACAGACGCTTTCAGTAGGCGAGCAAATGCGGCGCTTGCTCAGGCTGATCTCGATGCTTTCAGCCGAGGAACTGCACGATCAAGTCGAATTCTTGAGTCGCTGGTATTGAGACTCCCGTCGGCTGGCCAGGCCATAGCCGAATCGTTCACAGGCGGTCCTCCAATTGGGCCAGCAGCCAGGTGAAGGGTTCGATGAGGTTGAGCGGACGCGCATCGGGCGCCAGGCGCTGGGTCAGCTTTTCGTCGAAGAAGACCACCGGCTCCAAGTCATCCCGGCCGACTCTCACCCCCACCGAAGACACTGGAAATAGCTGGAAATTCTTGCAGAAGCGCTCCAGCCATCCCACCAGGTCGGCTTCCATGCGTTGGATGACAAACTGATGAGGCGACCGGCAGGCCAGGTCATGATCTGCGGGGCTTTTGAGCAAAATGTCGGCTTTGGAGAGGCAGACGGCATAGGGGCGTTCATCTTTTGCGCCGCAATTGCCCGCCTTGGAAACGTAAACGTGCTCCAAGGTGTTTTGCACTTCGCGCTTGAGGGTCTCCTTTTCGCGCGAGGGGTCGAAAAGCAGCAGCAGGCCGTCCGCCTGAGCCAGGTGCTGGCGGGTTTGCTCTTCCAGGTCCTGGTAGTGAACCCCGGCCCGGTCCACGATGGAAAGGGTGGCCGCGGCACCGCTTTGACGGTTGCGGAAGAGGTAGGCCACCTGCTCGCTGTGCGCCAGCGAGGTGGGTTCGGGGAAGAGGTTGTCACGGCTGATGGCGTTGCGCATGTCGGCGATGAACTGGCTCGATTCCTCAGTGGGCAGGATCTCCCACTGGCTTTCGAACTCCACCGACTGCAGGTAAAGCCGCGCCAGCATCATGGTCTTGCCGGCCATGGTGGGGCCCCAGAGCACGATGTCCACCGGCTTGGCGGCTGATTCGGGCATGAGAGCTCCAGTCTAGCCTCGGAGGGGGATCTCGCGCAAAGGCGCAAAGAAGGAGTCGGGAGTCAGGAGTCAAGAGTCGGGAGTCAGGAGTCAGGAGTCGGGAAGATGGGAGTCCGGTCGTTGTCCTGTTTTCCCCTCGGCCCAAAAGGGCTAGAATGGCGACTCGATTCTTTGATCTTTTTTGAAAGGTGGACTGATGCGCCTGGTGACCTTTGATTGCGGCAGACGGGAAGGCAGGATCGGAGCTTGGGCCGGGGAACTGCTGGTGGACCTCAACT
>JANQFM010001012.1 GCA_028277865.1 Acidobacteriota bacterium | reverse complement strand
CGATGCGGGAGGGCGCATCGGGGCTGGCCGAAGCCGCCGGAAGACCCGGCGGACAAGCCGCCGCCCAACTCTTCGGATGTCGCCAAACAGCCGGGTCTGAAGCGCTGCGGAGGCCAGACCCGCGCCCGACCGCGAGTCCACCCCCCGCCGCCCCGCGCGCCCGTCCTGCTTGAAAGCTTCCCGCTCTGCTCTGGTCCGCCACCAGGCGTCCAGCCACCGCCAAAATCGTCCACGCAGCGCGTCCGCCGCCGGACTCGCAAACCGCAGTTGGCGCGAATAGAGGCTGAGGGCCGATAGGCGAGGCTGTGACAGCCTCGCCATACTGGCCCAAACGCTTAGTCCGACGAACGCAATCAGTCGTCGTAGGACAATTGCTCTATAGCCAAGATGAGAGATCGAATGAAATCGTAAGCGTCCTTCTTGTTACGCATTGGTATCTCGGCACCGCGATGGAGCCTCTGTCCAAGTCCTATGTAGGCGCGGATGCTCAATCCAGGGTCGCCACTGTAAATCTGAGGAAGAGCGGTGATTCTGACGTTTTGAGTTTCGGAGTAAGGATTTCCCCTTCCATCTCGTTTCAAAGACATAAGACTTCTCCTTTGTTGGTGAGTGCCGGTCGATCTCGGCACTCGGTTCATGATTCGTCCTCAGCACCGTTAGCCTTGGAGACCCACAGCTTTCCGAAAAAAAGGATCTGCAGGTGACGCCCTCTATGCCGAAAGAGAACGGATTTCAGATGCCATTCTTGTCGAAGAATTGGAGAATCGAAGCCGCCGCTCGGCCTATTCTGAAAACTCAGGTTCCAGTTCTTCCTGGTTGCCTTAAAGGTCGGACCAGTGAACTCGATCTTTCGCCTTGAAGGGGCGGGACTCTGGCTTGAACGGCTGATTCCAGTAATTGGAGGGCAATCTTCGGTAGACCTTTGCTTCGGCTACCGGCACTGTGGTAGCTGTAGGAGAGGTGTGGCCGACACGCTGACAAGCCTGTTGCAGTTTAGGACCGTCCCAGCATGAAACAGACTGGAGAATGGGTGGATGGCGATATGTGACGACTCTCTGAGTGCCTTCAGAAGGGAAGTGGCCGAGGCTTTCGAGGCTGGCATGCCTCAGTTTCCTCATTACACCCTCCACGGCCGTGAACACTTGGACGAACTAGACCGCTTGGCGCTTCTAATCGGCAACGCCATCCTGCTTCCTCCCGAACGGCTCCAGCTTTTACGCTTGGCTCTCATCATGCACGACTACTCTATGGTCAACGTCGTCGATCCAGATCGCGAAAACGAGCTTCGCAGACAGCTCAGCCCTGGCCTCTCCTTCGCGGACCTAGTTCGCAAGACCCACCAGGACGAAATCGAACAGAAGTTCTCAGAGGCTTCCAGAGCCAACTCCCTAGCAAGGCAATTCGGACCCCAGAACGTCCTCGATGCCGTCAAGATTGCCAAGCATCATCGGTTTCATCCCCTTCGAGGTGCGCCCGAAGAGCTTCAAGAACTTTGCGCCCTGGCCCGGATAATCGACGAGTTGGACATCGGGCCGAACCGGGCGCCTCTCACCGTCTACGAGGCGCGGAGAAGCCGGATGGAACCCCTGGCCAAGTTCCACTGGCTGAAGCACATCTGTACTCGGGCCATCAGCGACTACGGGACATTTCAGATCGAGCAAAGGCGAAACCTGAGGATACTCTGCGTCCAGGTCAGAGTTGAGGCCACCGAGAGCAGTCAGACGCTCCTTCAAGAAGCCGTGACGGACAAGATCCGAGAGTGCCTGGAAGACCAAGGTGCAAATGAGATCCTGGCGCAGTACGGTGCAAAGTTCGCCCTGTCTGGCAGCGAACAATCGGAGCCAAACCCCTTCTTGCCCGATTGTGTGAAAGAGGACTTGGAGGAATTGGTCCAGTCCAGAACGCTCGGAAAAGGGTCCGCTGCCACAATGGCAGCGCCGTCCGCACCCGTGGCCAGCGGAGAGTCGGATCCAAGCCGGGAGGTCGAGCCGACGGATGAAGCGAGAGCCCACGCGTCGACCAGTGAATTCCGGCTGCATGCCATCCCTCCCGAAAAGCTCGATGAATTTCTTTGTACCTCCGGGCGGCTGACCGTAATCGGCAACACCTACGTCGATTCGGGAGAAGAGCATGTCTCGGGCGTCAAAGAAGCGCCCAACCGCATCTATGTCGGTCCAGCTGACTGCGGAAAGACCCGAGCGGCTGCCGAGTGGATCCGGCGCTTGGTCGGACATCAAGCGGCTCAGTGGCTGGTTTTGCGCACCGACATGGGCATCGTCCCCGACCGAGCCGACTTGATCGTACTGGACACGTCCCTCTACGAAGGAAAGGTGTTCCTGCCCCAGAAAGCGGTCCTTTTCCTGGACGACCTTCCGCTCAGTCTTCCCCGCCCCGGCTCCCACTACACGGAAACTGACGCCGTCAGACAGCTCTTCGACTGGTTCCGGCAGCACCCCAACTTTAGGGAGAAACGGGTTGTAGGCACAATTCGAAACGAGGACGTACAGAAACCTCCCGATTGGCCCAGCCAACTCCCTTCCCTCGGCTTGGAACTCGAACTGGTCCGTCTCAGACCCCTGGACGATAAGGGATTCCGAAAGCTGTGGCAGTGCATGCAAGCCGGCGCCGTTTCCCGATCTAGGACGGGGGGGCTTCAGTCCTTTCACATCGAAATCCCAGAAGGATTCATCAAGAAAGTCGCGAGCCAGAGGGCGGATCCAGAGGCAGTGGCTACCTTCGTCCAACAGAAGGCTCTGAAGTCCGAAAATGCCCTAAAGCCAAAGGATGCCGAGGGTTTCTTTCCGAGTGCCGTGCAAACTTGGCTGCGTGAAACCTGGCCTGCGATTCTGGAAGCCTACGGAGCCGGCGCACGGGTTTTCTTCACCCTGGCCCGTTTCTTGGAAGCGGGGCTCAGAGTCAGCGGCGGATTCAGGACTGTTTTGTTTCCTCACTGGAGCTTTCATGCTGCCTTTGGACAGGAACTCCTCTCGGATTGCGGCGATCCGTCTATTGACTACCTCGCTTCGATCGTTCGTTTGGTCAACGATGGGCACGCGGTTGGAGAAAGAAACGAGTGGATTAGACCTAAGTACGACTTCCTTCTCCAGGCGGATTCACTTCCTGGAGTAACCCTGAAGTTGCCTGATCTTGAATGGCTTGCGAATCGTGCTGATCGTCTAGATGCACGGCTCCGACAGTCTCTGGCGTCTCACATTTCAGCTTCCGAGCTGCGCATTGAAGGAATGACCAGCTCTGATCCCGATTGGTGTGTAGGGTGGGGCGAGGGCATTCGCATATTAGCCGATGCAGAAAAAGATGGGGATAGAAAGCTCTCTCTCCGAGAAGAAGCTCTGTTCGCATACCAGGCGGCTTTGGACGCAAAGCCTGTAACTGCCCAAGGCTCCAAATCGCTTGCCATGGGCCTGTTGCTACTAGCGTTGAACGAATCTGATACCACAAAAAAACGAGATCAGCTTTGCAGGGCCTTGGAAGCCAGTCGACGGTCTACCCGATCTGATCCCACTGACGCTCAAGCCTGGAACAATCTAGGGGGCATTCTAGGATTGTTGGCCGACGGGGAGACCTCACGGGATGAGAGTATCCATTTGCGTCGGCAGGAAGTCCAGGCCTACCGCAACGCAACGAAACATGATCCAGCTTTTGCGAGCCTCTGGTGTAACCTTGGGATTCGCCTGCGACAGCTAGCCGATGAGGAGTCTGAGCCAGACAAGATTCGCCAGTTGCAGCGAGAAGAGATCCAGGCCTATTTCCGAGCCTTGCAGGCCGATCCTTTGCTCGGGCAAGCATGGTATTTCGCCGCCTCCCGGCTTGGGCGGCTAGCCGATGAAGAGTCCGAGCCCGGTCAGAAGCGCAGGTTACGCCAGGGGGAAGTCAAGGCCTATCGTAACGCCACGGGAGTCAATCCCACGCATGCCAATTCCTGGTTCGGACTTGGCTCAAGTCTGGGCCTTCTGTCCGATGAGGAGCCCGAGCCGGGCAAGAAGCGCGAGTTGCGCTTAGAGGGAATTCAAGCCTACCGAAAAGCTACCGAGTGCCACACCTCCTTCGCGGAAGCCTGGTCTAACCTCGGCGCCCTTATGGCGCAGATGGCTGATGAGGAGCTGGACCCTGTACGAAAGCGCAAACTCCGTCAGAATCAGATTCTGGCCTACCATCGTGCTACAGAGTCCAATCCCACTTTTGCGGAATTCTGGCTGGGCCTCGCCATCGGTCTGGTGCAGGCAGCTAATGAGGAGGCCAATCCTGGAGAAAAGCGCAAGCTACGCAAGAAGGCGATCCAGGCCTACCGGAGAGCCACCGAAGCCGATCCTTCTCTCGCGAAAGCTTGGTCCAACCTTGGGAGCCAACTATTGCAGCAGGCCGACGAGGAGCCCCGCTCTGACCCAAGAACGAAGCTGCGCCGGGAGGCAAGAAAGGCTCTCCAAACAGCTACACGAGCCGATCCCTCTTACGCTCCAGCCTGGCACAACCAGGGCTTCATGCTGGCACATCTCGCCCAAGAGGAATCCGACCCCAGTAGAAGATGCGAGCTGTTGCAACAGGCGATCCAGGCCTACCGCAAAGCCACGAAAGTTGATCCCTCATTTGCCTCAGCCTGGAACAATCTCGGAGTCAGCCTAGGGTTGATGTCCGACGAAGAACCCTCCCCTTCAAAAAAGAAGAAACTGCGACACGAAGAAATTCAAGCCTACCGCCGCGCTACACGATGCGATCCAACTCGGGCAGATGCGTGGTCTAGCCTTGGCTTCAGGTTGTGGGACAAGGCCGAGGAGGAGCCTGAGTCAGCCAAAAAGAAGAAGCTTTATCAGGAGGCGGTCCAGGCCTACCGTTGTGCCGCCGAAGCAGATCAGACTGACGCAACGGCCCTGTTA
>JANQFM010000969.1 GCA_028277865.1 Acidobacteriota bacterium | reverse complement strand
CTCACGAAATACCTCTGCTTCATGCCTGGTTGCTATACTGCGGAATTATGCGTTTCATTGCTTTGGTCACAGCGCTTCTATTTGGGCTCTTCACGCTGTTGAAGGCACAGGACGAGGATGAGGCGCCGGGCCCGTCTCAATGGGTCGAGCAGACTTCGGCCGCGATGAGCCTGGAGCAGAAAGTGGGGCAGCTGATCGTGGGGGGCAGCGGCACCGGCTACATCAGCACGACCTCGGACGAATTCGAGCGCATCCGGCAAGAGATCCAGGACTACCACGTGGGCGGATACCACGCTTTCCGGGGAGACGTTTACTCGGCGGCTTTCCTGATCCGCCGCATGCAACAGCAAGCCCGCATCCCCTTGCTCATCACAGCCGACTTGGAAGGCGGGCTGGGACTCATCTTCGAGGGCGGCACGCGCTTTCCCAAAGCCATGGCGCTGGGGGCCATCGGGGATCCCGAGGCGGCACGCAAGGTGGGCCGGATCACCGCGCTGGAAGCCCGCCGGCTGGGCATCCACGTCAATTTTTACCCGGTGGTGGACGTCAACAACAACCCTGAGAACCCCATCATCAACATCCGATCCTTCGGCGAGGATCCCGAGGCGGTGGGCAGGATGTCGGCCGCCTACATCCAGGGCGTCCAATCGCAGGGACTGCTGGCCACGGCCAAGCATTTTCCGGGGCACGGCGACACCTCGACCGACTCCCACCTGGAATTGCCGGTCATCGAGGCTCCCTTGGAACGCCTTCGGCGAGTCGAGCTGGTCCCTTTTCGCCGATCCATCGAAGCCGGAGTGGGGGCGGTCATGACAGCTCACCTGGCTGTTCCGGCGCTGGAGCCCGACACCAGCCTCCCAGCCACCCTGTCGCGCCGCATCCTCAGCGGGATCCTGCGTGAGGAGATGGGCTTTGAGGGGCTGATCTTCACCGATGCCATGAACATGCGCGGGGTGGCAAACCACTTCAGCGACGGCGAGGCGGGCGTTCGGGCCATCGAAGCGGGCGCCGACCTGATCCTCTTCCCCCGCTCGGTTCGCAAGACCTATCTGGGGCTGCTGCAGGCCGTGCGCAGCGGACGGCTCAGCCGCCAAAGGATCGAACGTTCGGTGCGGCGCATCCTGCAGGCCAAGGCGCGACTGGGCCTGGACCGCTACAGCCCTCCCGAACCGGATCGCATCGACGAGTTCGTGGGATCCAAAGAGAATCAGGAAATCGCCCGGCAGATCATGGAGTCCGCCCTGACTGTGGTGCGGGACGAACGAAAGGCCCTTCCGCTGCGTCCGGGGCGCAATTCCACTTTGCTGGTACTGAGCCTGCTCGATGAGCGGCGCCGCCACGAGGAGCGCGGTTTGGCCCTTTACCGCACCTTGCGCGACCACCACCGCCGGACCATCCATTTTGAGATCGGACCCGATGCCACTTCCAACGAGATCCGAATGGCGTTGGCGCTGGCGCGCCGGGTGGGCGCAATCGTGGTGGGCGGCTTCATCCGGGTGGCCGACTCCAAGGGCTCGATCGAGCTTTCCGACAACCAACTCCGACTGCTGGAAGGGCTCTCGGAGCTGGACCGTCCTTTTGCTTTCGTCCTTTTCGGAAGCCCCTACCTGCTCCCCTATGTCCCTGATCTTCCCACCTACGTACTGGCCTATGATGACCATCCTGGCGCCGAGCAAGCGGCCGCCCGAATGGTGCTGGGCCGGGTGCACGGCCGGGGCAAACTCCCCGTCAGCCTGCCCGGGCTGTACCCAGTGGGGCACGGGCTGGACCCCTAAGCAGAGATCGCAGTGGCGGACACCAATACAGCGAGCAAGTTTGCCACAGAGGCACAGAGTGCACAGAGAAAAACCGGAATGGCTCCCTGTGCCCTTTGTGTCTTAGTGGTGGCTTCTGTCCTCTTGCCTTGAGGCGCTGCCAGGGAGGCTTTAACCCATAAAGAAACCTTTGCGGTGGGAAACACCGAGGGCTTTGCGGCACATGGAGCAAAAGTAGACGTAGCGCTTGCCTAAAAAGCCCCTCAGTTCGCGGAACCAGACCTCGTTGAGCGGCTGGGTGCAGTGGGGACAGAGAGGCTGTGCATCGTTTTTCTCTTTCAACGCAATCATTTCAATCCTCCGAATTCAAGCCGTATACGCCGGGCAGTGGCACTGCATTCACTCCTGTTCGGTCCTGTACCCTACAGCACCTGCACATGGCATTCTTTGCGTCTTTGCGCGAAAGTCTCAGGTACAATCCAGCTCCATGAAACTCACCTTTTTGGGCACCGCCGAAACCGTCACCGGATCGATGCACCTGCTCACCTTGGACAATGGCAGCAAGCTGCTGATGGAATGCGGGCTCTTCCAGGGACGCCGCGCCGAAGCCGCAAGGCGCAACCGCAGCCTGCCTTTCGAAGCTGCATCCATCGGTGCCGTCCTGCTCTCGCACGCCCACATCGACCATTCAGGGCGATTGCCCTTTCTGCACAAGGCCGGCTTCCGAGGGCATGTCTGGGCCACTCACGCCACCCGCTCGCTGTGCCAGTACATGCTGATGGACAGCGCTTATATCCAGGAAAAGGACGTGGCCTTCGTCAACAAGATCCGACGCCGCAAGAACGAGCCCCCCGTCGAGCCGCTCTACCGTCGTTCAGACGCCGAAGCGGTGCTGGAAAGCTTTGTCGGAGTCCACTATGGCAAGCCCTTCTCGCCCCTTGCCGACGCACAGGTCCGCATCGAGTACCGCGATGCGGGGCATATTCTGGGCTCGGCCAGCATGGTCCTGACCATCCGCCAGCAGGAGCGCACGGTGAAAGTGGGATTCACGGGTGACGTGGGGCGCCCCGATCGGCCCATCATCCGCGATCCCCAGCCCATGGACGACTGCGACTACCTGATCAGCGAGTCCACCTATGGCGGCAAGACCCACGAGCCGACCGACCTGTCGAAAAAGAGGCTGCAGGAGGTGATCGGTCGAACCGTCCAGCGGGGCGGCAAGGTGCTGATCCCCGCCTTTGCCGTGGGCCGCACCCAGGAGATCGTCCACACCATCGACCAGCTCTGGAACGAGGCCCGTGTGCCCGACATCCCCGTCTACGTGGACAGCCCGCTGGCCGCCAATGTCACGGGAGTCTTCCGTACCCATCCCGAATGCTACGATCAGGATCTTCGGGATTATCTGATGGACGACCCCAACCCCTTCGGTTTCGAAAGGCTGCGCTACGTGCGCAATGTGCGGGATTCCAAGGCGCTCAACAATCAACGCGTCCCCATGGTGGTCATCGCCGCTTCAGGAATGTGCGAGGCGGGGCGCATCCTGCACCACCTGCGCAACAACGTCGAGGATCCCCGCAACACGATCCTGATGGTGGGCTACTGCGCCGACCATACCCTGGGAAAGCGGCTCATCGACCGCAAGCCGCTGATCCGCATCTTCGGAGAAGAGTTCCGGCTGCGCGCCGAAGTGGTGGTCATGAACTCCTACTCGGCCCACGCCGACGAGGTCGAAATGCTCGATTTCTTGGGCCAATTGGACCCCAAGCGCCTCAAGCGGACCTTCCTGGTGCACGGATCACCCCAGCGCCAGCAGGCATTCAAGCAGGTTCTCGACGGAGCGGGCTATCGCAAAGTCACCATCCCCCGCCACGGCCAGTCCTTTGAGCTCTGAATCTTGCGGTTTGCGCCTTTTCGCGAGATTCCCTTTGCCCCAGTGCGTCACCGTCAAGGCTTCAGCAGCTTGCGGTAGGCAGTCATGTGTCGCAGGGCCTCCCTTTTTTGCCCGGCACGCTCGAAGAGGCGCGACAGGTTGTAGTGAGCGTCGGCGAAGGAGGGATCGTGCTGCAGGACTTGCTGGTAGGCCTGGACGGCTTCTTGGCTGCGGCCCATGTCCTGCAGCACCACTCCCAGGTTGAAGGCGGCCACCGGATCGAACTGCACCTGCAAAGCGCTGCGGTAGTGGAAGACAGCCTCGCTGTGCTGTCCGCCTTCGTGGCGCAGCCGTCCCAGATTGATCTGGGCACCGACGTGAGCGGGATCGACTTGGACGGCTTTTTGGTAGGCATCGATGGCTTCTGCGGGAACGACCGGCTCCAATTCGCAGCCCATTTCATACCAAGCCTCCGCGTCCATTCCCCGATCTGCCTTGAGGGCCTTGCGGGCCGTCAGGCGCGCCAAGGGAGCCGCTTGCCCGGCCAATTCGGAAACATCGAAGTTGAAGAGCCTCTGGCCGGAGGCAGTCCAGCTGGCATCCCTTTCGCGGACCACAACCCGCTCGCCCTCGGCGGAGATGTGCAGGGTGCTCAAAGAGTTTCCGCTGGGCAGGCGTTTGCGGAACCGCTTCAGGTCCTTCCGCACCTTGCGGGTGGGAATGTGGCTGGAAAGCTCAACCGCAGTCCGTAAAACCACCAGGTCTTGAAAGGAGAAGCGGAACTCGCGCCGGCGTCCGCGGCGGGGAAAGACAAGCCCCGATCGGACGTACCCCCGCACGACATAACCGGGAATTCCCAGCAAACGGGCG
>JANQFM010000924.1 GCA_028277865.1 Acidobacteriota bacterium | reverse complement strand
TTCCCCAGCCTTTCTCAGGGCGACTCCTACGTGTGGAGGGCCACCAAGGAGTTTTCGGTTCTTTCCGATTTCCTGGCCGGCACCGACTGGAGCCCATTCGACACCCTGCTGCTCGACCTGCCCCCCGGCGCCGAACGCACCTTCCAGTACGCCGAATTCTTGGGCCCGCAAACGGCTTTTTTGCTGGTCACCATCCCCTCGGACGTCTCGCGGGGAGTGGTTCGGCGCAGCATTGCCGCCCTTTCGCGCACCGCCAGCCCGGTGCTGGGCTATGTCGAAAACATGAAGGGGTACTACTGCCCTTCCTGCCGCCAGGTGCGTCCCCTCTTTCCCGATTCCAGGCGAGTGGAGCTGAGTATCCCTTGTTTGGGCGGCGTCCCCTTCGATCCTGAACTGGCGGCCTTGTGCGATCAGGGGCTGTCCCTTCAAGGGCAGAAGGGATCGGCCGGCTGGAGAGCTGTGGAGGCCATCTGCGGCCAGGTGCTGGGGGATTTTCAGGCCAAGGCGCAAAGACGCACAGAGAGGCAGAGGAGATAAGCGGAGAGCGAAACCTCTCTCTGCTAACGCTGACGGGCCACCCCTTGCCGCAGCAGCTCATCCAGGATCCACTCGGCCACCCGTGCATGGCCGTAGACGCCGAAGTGGCCGTCCTGTGCAGAGATGAAGAAGTCGCCAGGCGGCCTTCCCGATGTTTCGATGAGTCGCCGGATCGGTACGACGGCAGCGCCCAGCCCCTTAAGGAAAGGCTCCAGTCGGCGCGAATCGGCGTCAGGGATCATGGGGGCCGGGATCAAACGTTGCAGCTCGTCCCATTGCTGACCCTCGAATGTGAATGAAAAAGGGACGACCAGGGCCAGCAGGGGAATATTCTTTTCCTTGAGCAGCTCAGAGATTCGGGCATAGATCGCTTCGGTCAATTGCCAGCTTCGGCGGATCCGGGGCGGCTGCAGCTCATGCGGGACCACAGCGTAGACGGCGCCTTCGTACTCGAATCCCTGGCGGCGGGCGTTTTCCTGAAAGAAGCTGCGCATGACCTGATCGGGGTTTTCGATTCCTTCAAGCTCAGGGCCTCCCTGGCGGCGATCAAGGGAGTTTTCGAGGAGGCCGAAGAGGCGCAAGCGACTTGTCAAGGCGTTTCGCCAAGGGTGCAGGCGGGTGAGCTCGAGCTGCCCCTTGTCCAGGACAAAGTAGGGGCGGTGCAGATCCTGCAGGCTGCAGGTGAAGGCCAGAAGGCGCTCGTTGTTGCAAAGGTCATTGAAGGGGAAAGCTTGCAGGACAACCACGTCGGGCTCATGGGCCAGCCCGAATTCCTGCAGGGCGATGAGCTGCTGGGCCGAGCCCCAGTCGTCCACCGACAGGTTCACCACTTGCCAGCTATGACCCGAGGTTTGGCTGAGGCGCTCTTGCAGGAGCCCCGGAAAGGTCTGTGCATAGGCAAAGGCGGTTCCGAGCCCGAACGAGTCTCCCAGCACGAGCAGCCGGCGAACGCCTTGGGGCTTGGGGACTGTCAGCGCCGAATGACGGAAGCCGCTGGGCTGGACGCTGTCCAGGCCGCTTTTTTGGGGGTCCACCACCCAACCCAAACGGGGGTGGAACTTCCAGTGTGGATGCGAGTTGATGTCATAGCCCGACAGTCGAAGCCCGACTTCGGCCAGCAGCAAGGCGATCAGAAGCGAACTCAGCAGCAAGGCCAGTTTCTTGCTCATCCGCCTCAAGGCCTCTGCTTTTTCTGTCGGGAGCTGCGCTGATGGTCATAGAAGAGCTTCAGGCCATAGACGGTCAGGTCGCGCTCCACCAATTCGATCTGGGACGATTCGGACTCGATCAGGGGGGCCAAGCCTCCGGTGGCTACCACTCGGGGCTGCCCCAGTTCGGCCTTCATGCGGTGCAGGATCCCGTCCACCAGCCCCACGTATCCGTAGTAGATCCCCGATTGGATGCTGCTCACCGTGGAGGTTCCGATCACTTCGTCAGGGCGCTTGATCTCGATGCGGGGCAAGCGCGAGGCGCGGGCGAATAGGGCTTCGGAGGAGATGCCGATGCCGGGGGCGATGATGCCTCCCAAGTACTGGCCTTGTGCGGAAATGGCGTCGAAAGTGGTGGCCGTGCCGAAGTCGACCACAATGGCGGGGCAGCCCAATCGTTCGCGTACCGCCACGGCGTTGACGATGCGGTCGGCGCCCACGTCCGAAGGGGGATGGTAGAGGATTTCCATCAAGTCCTGCTCAGACGGATCGATGAAGTAGGCCTGGTGATGAAAATAGTGCTGGGAGAGTTCTTCGAATGCTTCGTTGAGCGGCGGCACCACCGAGCAGATGGCGACGTCGTGAATATTGTCCGGCTTGATGAGCCGCAGACCCAGCAAGTTGCGGCACAGTACTCCGTACTCGTCGGCCGTCTGGTCCTTGCGTGTGGCGACCCGCCAAGACTCGACCAGCTTGTCGCCCTCGAAGACTCCCAGGACGATGTTCGTATTCCCGATATCCACCGTCAAAAGCATTGCCTACCTCAGAGGGGTTTCGCGCCAAGACGCAAAGACCGCAATGCCCAGACTTTGCGTCCTTGGCGTCTTGGCGCGAAATCCTAGTGCCGGAAGTGCCGCATTCCCGTCAACAGCATCGCCATGCCGTGCTCATCAGCCGCCTCGATTACTTCCTGATCGCGCACCGACCCCCCGGGCTGGATCACCGACCGGACACCCGCTTGGGCCGCCTGGTCGATCCCGTCGCGGAAGGGGAAGAATGCGTCGGATGCCATTGCACAGCCCTGCACAGGCACCTGAGCCTTGCGCGCCGCCAATTCCACCGAATCGACGCGGCTCATTTGCCCGGCCCCGATTCCGATAGTCTGCTCGCCGCGCACAAAGATGATGGCGTTGGACTTGACGTGCTTGGCCACCTTCCAGGCGAAGAGCAGGTCGGCCTCCTCTTGAGGGTCGGGCGCCCGCCGGGTGACTGCCCGAAGGCCTTCATCGCCCAGCACCTTGGCGTCCCGCTGCTGGACCAGGAAACCGCCCGAAACCCGCTTGAAATCCAATCCTTCCCTGTACGAGGCTGCCTCGGCGCCGATCTCCATCAGGCGCAGGTTCTTTTTGGCCTGAAAAGCTTGCAGCGCATCCGGATGGTAGCCCGGAGCGATGATCACTTCCACAAACAGTTTCAGCATCTCTTCGGCCGTGGCCAGGTCCAGGGGCTGGTTGAAGGCGATCACTGAGCCAAAGGCCGAAAGCGGATCGCAGGCCAAGGCTTTTTTGTAGGCCTCTATCAGGCCGGAGCCCAGTGAAGCTCCGCAGGGATTGTTGTGCTTGATGATGATGCAGGCGGCCTTGTCGAACTCCGAACACAGATCCCAAGCGGCCTGCAGGTCCAGGTAGTTGTTGAAGGAAAGCTCCTTGCCCTGAAGCTGCCGGGCTGCTGCCAGCCCTTGAGGCGGGCCGGAAGATGGACGGTAAAGCCCCGCTTTTTGATGGGGATTCTCGCCATAGCGCAAGCCTGCCTGCTGTACCATTCCCACTGCCATCTCCGAGGGCAGTGCACGAGCCGCTTGAGGGCAGTCCTGCTCATCCAGGTAGCCTGCGATGGCGCAGTCGTAGCCGGCCGTGTGATGGAAGGCCTTGCGGGCCAGCCGACGGCGAAAATCAAGGGAGGTCGTGCCGTCGCCCGATCGAAGGCTTTGGATGAGTTCCGGGTAATCGTCCGGATCCACCGCAACCGTGACATGCTGGTGGTTCTTGGCCGAGGCCCGGATCATGGAAGGACCCCCGATGTCGATCTGCTCCACCGCTTCTTCACGGCTGATACCAGGGCGTTGCACCGTTTCGACAAAGGGGTAGAGGTTGACCACCACCAGCCCGATGGGAGGGATTCCCTGCTGATCGAGCGTTTGGCGATGTGCAGGATCGTCAAGCCTCGCCAGCAGGCCGGCGTGAATTCGGGGATGCAGCGTCTTGACCCGCCCGTCCAAAATCTCGGGAAAACCGGTGTGGTCGGAAACCGGGGTTACCGATGCGCCCAATTCCCGGATCCTCCGGGCGGTCCCGCCGGTGGAGAGAATGCCGATCCCCAAGTCATTCAACGCCTCAACCAGGGGTTCCAGGCCTTCCTTGTTCGCAACACTGACCAGAGCAGTCTCGATTTTCATGGTTTGGTCCAAGGTCCAAGGCTGCAGAATGCCTTCCTCCCGGCTCCAGTCTACCTGACCCGCCTTTCAATTCAAGAATCCAAAAAAATTTGGCTCCGGTACTATT